>JAQBNX010000202.1 GCA_028288385.1 Spirosoma sp. | reverse complement strand
CAGGCCATACGGATGGGGATTCCTTAATCCATTTCGAGCACGCCAATGTGCTGCACATGGGCGATTTGATGTTTAACCGTCGCTACCCGTTTGTTGACCGGAGCGCCGGTGCCAGTATCAAAAACTGGATAACCGCTCTGGATAAAACATTGTCGACATTCGATTCGAAAACCATCTTTGTTTTTGGACACGCATTCGACCCTGAAAAAATTACGGGGAACAAAGAAGACATCAAGGCATTTAAGGATTATCTGGAAAAATTACTGGTTTTTGTCGGCCAGGAAGTCAAGGCAGGAAAAGCCAAAGAAGATGTTTTGAAAGCAACCGCAATTCCGGGCGTAACCGAATGGCAGGGCGATGGCATTGCCAGAAGTCTACAGGCCGCTTACGAGGAAATAACGACCGGAAAATAGTGGGCTTATCTGCCTGTGAAGTGGCATAGACCCATGTTTTCTTTAAATAACATTAAGAGCATGAGTGCTCGTCGGTAGCAGAAAATTGTTTCGCTTTCCTTTCATATTGGTCAGCGTTCAATTGATGAGCGTTACCAGGTGTAGTGTACTGCCAGCAATTGTAAACATAAAGAGGTGTCGGCCAGGAAAGGGCTTGATTCATGTACCTGTTGCCCCCTATGGTCATTGGGTCGCTTCCTCTTCCTGAGTCATCGTTACGGGTTGAATGTAAGCGTGTTTGATGTCGGGAAATGCTTTATAGATTGACTCATGAATCCTCACGATTGCCTGGTTGATTACCTCGGTTGTTAGCTCAGACTGAAAGGCAACTCCCTGAACCATTGTAATTTCCTGAGGTCCCAAATAAATCGTGGCAATCCGCACCGCCTTCAGCACGGTTGGGTCTGCTTCGGTGAGCGCCATTAGCTGACGGGTCGTTTCCGGATCGACACCCTCTCCCATCAGCAGGCTTTTACTTTCCCGGGCCAGCACCGCAGCCACGCCCACCAAAAGAAGGCCAATCAGCAGGGAGGCTATACCATCCAGGTAAGGGTTAGCTAGGGCCTGGCTTAGAAACACGCCCAGAAAGGCAATGATCAGGCCTAGCACGTCGGATACATCTTCCAGCAAGACAGTGAACGTGGCTGCGTCTTTGCTGTCTTTGATTGCTGCCCAAACCGACTGTTGCCCGCGTTTGGCGTTAAAAGCGCGCCAGGCCGTTATCAGTGAATACCCGTCTAAGATGAAGGCAATGCTCAGCACCACATAATTCCAGAAGGGGTCTTCCGGTAACTCTGGATGCTGGAGGTGGGTCACCCCTTCGTAGAGGGAGACACCCCCACCCACCCCAAAAATAAGCAGAGCCACTACGTATGACCAGAAGTATTGCTCACGTCCGTAGCCAAAGGGGCGTTTTTCATCGGGTGGTCGCTGACTTCGATTAAGACCCAGCAGCAGCAGTACTTCATTGAGCGTATCGACCAGCGAATGGATCCCCTCCGACGCCATGGCTGAACTACCCGTGATACTGGCGGCTACAAACTTGATGAGGGCAATGCCCAGGTTAGCCGCCAGAGCGGTATATAGTGGAGTTTTTGCTGACGCCATGAGTATGCTTTCACAACCGAACGCTAAGATGAACGTTATTGAGACGTAGCGCAAACAAAAACCATCGATAAACCGAGTCTATTTGGCCAGAATCATATACCAACAGAAAGCGGTTGGCGTACCTTCCCAAGTGTATTCAAACAACTCCTATATTGAGAAATTGTCCAATTGATTGAGTAATCGGAATACAACCGGATTGAGTCGTGCGATGACGAAGCTGGCTCTAAACCCTGGGGTGGGTCTTACTCCATCCAGATGATTGGGTTCCGAATTGGGAGGTTACGCAGCACTTCTTCGCCCTGTGGGTCGTGTTCCAGCGCCTTCCACGTTGCCAGCCAATTAGTTCTATCAAAAGCTGCCGCGCCGAATACCAGAAATGGGTGTGCCACTGGCCAGTCATTCCAATACATGACATCGGGCTTCAATGGCCACTTGCTTTTATCGGCAACGTAGGGATACAGATACGTAATGCCGTGCCGGATACTTCGCCCATCGGGGGTTTGGTATGTCCAGAGGTTATCATGCCGATCCGAGAGAATCTGACAGAGCATCACCATTGCGTCAAGGTTGAACAGGGAGTAACCATAGGGTTTGGTCCGGCGTAATTCCTGCGGGAAGCTGCCATTGACGGCCATCTGGCCGGGTAGTAAAACGGTTTTGTATCGATCCCGACAAAAGGTCAGCAACTGTTCATTGCCAGTGAGTCTGGCAAACGAGGCTACCTGCATGGCCCAGCATGTGCCGTGGTTGTTTTTAGCTTCCATTTCTTCCCGGCCATACGGGTGTGTAGTCAGCCAGGTCAGGTAATCGGCAAACCAGCGTCGGATAGCTGCTACCTGATTTGGGTCGGCACTTTTCGCTTTTTCCATCACCCGCAGGCCCTGTGCCACTTCCATCAGATGAATGGTGTCGATTATGCCAATGCCACGTCCTGTGGCCCGACCTTTGATGGCCTGGGCGTACAGCAGCGAAGGGGTCATATACGTAGTGCTGTCAATAAACCAGGCATTAAGGTGCAGAAAGGCGTGTCGGACATACTTCTCGTTGCCGGTTAGTTTGTAAGCTGATGCCAACGCACCGACAACTCGGCTAAAGCGAATCATTGCCAGTCGGTGGGCAACGAAATTGTCCGGGTTGGTCAGGCCGTCACGCTGGATGTATGGCCTCTGCGGATTAGCGGTATCCGGCCACCAATAGTCACCTTCCGAAAAGAAATCATGCTTAGTCCCAGCGCTTCGCGTACTGGTATGGGTGGTAACCGTAACCGGCTGCTGTTTCATGGCCCAGCGGGCCTGTTTCATTACGTGTTTCTCTAACTCCCTGACAATTTGCTTTCGAACAGCCTCCTGTTGAACCGGCGGGTTTGCCCAACCTCCCAAAAATGCGGCCACTCCTATAGACACAATGAACAACCGGACTGCCGACTTCCTCATCATGTGTGTAGAGAAACCGTCATATTCCGCCACGTTACGTTGCTAGTTGTTTTTTTTCCTGTCTCAGCCACCGAGTCAGTTTGAGTTTTTATTCTGAAACCAGCGTATTGGCAAAATAAGCAATACGTTACGTTGGTTCAGGCAGCTTTAGTCCACTTAAGCGTTAAACCACCGATAGACTAATGCTACAAAATTGAGATTGCAGAGTCGATAAGTTTGTAACCAGGATTAAGTGGCCTGATGCTCCAGAATGCGGACCTACAAAGGAATCGGCTGGTCTTTCTTGGCTGATTAAAGAGCCAGACTATACGCTGAAATAAAGACGCTCCGGAAAGGAGCGTCGCGTATGGGTGTTGGTGTTCTTGTAATAAGCACTAATTACGGGAAAGCCCACATAGGAGATTGAAATCTCCTATGTGGGCTTTTTATGTAGGGCCAATTTTGGTCAGTTGCTGGAAACAAGCCTTTTAAGCAATCTGGAATTAGTGTTTTGTTTGGCCTGCATTCTGTTTAGATTCTGACAACAAAGACATGCCGCTTTACCCCCCTGGCCAACCCGTTGGTCGGGAGTAGAAATGCTCTGAGCTTGGGGACACTGGTTATTGGTGTGGTAAACCAATTGCCAAAGCGAGTGGTAAGCAGCTACTTTGCTCATTGTTCAGTGTAAACATTCGGTTGAATTATATACTAACGTATATAAAGCCTATTTAGTTGATTTATATACTTCAAATTAATCTGAGTTTAATGATAAATGAATGTATAATTGAGCGCAAGCGGTTAATCTTCAGTACAAAATGATACCCTCCCGTTATACTGGCAGAATAAAACAGATTCGGTTACAAGCTCAAAGTCTGTATAGATGAATCGTCTGTGCTATAGATCGTATAACCAAGCAGGGTCCACATAATCATAGAATAAAGGGAGCAGACCAGCACCGAGGCCATCGATTCATATCCTAACACCAGCGAAGAAATCACTGATAGAGGAAGCCAGAACCCTACGGCTAACGGCACGTACTTTCGCCAATCGGCCCAGTAGTTTGCCCGCATAACAGCTACCCCTACGACTACCATAAAAAGGTTACTGGCAGGCCAGCAGATATCCATTATTCGATAGACGATTGTATTTGCCGTTGGGTCAATGGCTGCATAAATATTCCAGGCATTAGCCATACTCAACAGAAAAAGCATGATGGTCAGAATAGCTTGCCCGTTTCGACTGCTACCCGCTGCTTCCAGGCGATACAGTGCCCAAATGCAACCCAACCACCCCAAAGCATAGGGCATTCCCATCAGTCCCGCCAGGCGCATGTCCTGGGTATGAGCCTGGTGCTGAAGCAATAGTTCAATTCCCAGAAAGGGAGCACCCAGCATAGCCAGGATTCCGAGTGTGCGATTTTTCATGTTCGTATTGGTTTAGAAGAGGTATTAAAAAGTAGATAATTGTTGGTTGATGCCGTGCGCCCTCACTTGTTTCTTGTCTGACAATGAGGCCCTTATGCCCCTGATTTTCCGCCTGATTCAAAGATAAGAGCAGTCCATGATTTCTAAGAGGTACAACTGGCCGAACTGCCAGAATCGAAGCATCAATCAGCTAAAAGGGGGTTTGAAACGGGATTATCGCTTACAAAAAGAGAGTACAGTGCTGAACGTTTGGCGATTAATGATCAGTGAGAGACCAGGAGAACCCATTAATTCCCAGAGTACTACGTATAAATCGTTGAAATGGAAGCACCATTTCCGGTGGGTATGAAAGTTTCTGCTGAATGGTAACGTACCGGATTTACAGAACGGGACAGCACAAAACTACCGACGCTGGCAAAGGCAATCAATACGCTTAATTTTAGGCTGATTTATCGCTTTTTTTGATTTAAGTGCTGCATGGCTGCAGCATACCGACGGCCCAACTCACGGGCCGATGCTGTGTCGAAATGGGTGGAATCCCCCTTATCGGTTAACCCAGTAGCCTCAATGCAGGCAATCCTCCGGTCGTGATTGGGCAAACTGCGAAGAATGTCGTTGATCTGGGATGCAGATGGGGTTTTAGCCGCGTAAAAATCACCCAACGTTCCAACCACAACCGCAAGGTTCGGGGCCTCAAACTCCCGCCTGAATCGTGCAATGAGTCCAGTCAGTTTTTGTCTATACCCAGTTACCAGTTTGGGGCTGCTGTCGCTTTCGCCCTGATGCCAGAGAATACCATGCAGTGTGCCTGACTTTTGTGCCAGTTGCACCCGTTTCACTGCTTCGTCGTACGGATGCGTTTTGGTTTCATCATGGTAGCCTCCCGGTTGCCAGGCATCAATAGCCGACCCTCCTACTGCGGTTGGAATTAGACCAATGAACACACTTGTATCCGCTTGTTCTGCCATTAGTTTGCCAAAGGCTAGTCCTGGCCCAACCCCGACTCGATCGGGCTTATCGAAGTGCATGGGCTCGGTGGCAGGAACCCATTGATTAGCCTTATTTAGCATCCAGACGCGTGGATGAGGTGTTTTGTCAACCATTTCTGGAACCCCACGACCGGCCATATTCGATTGCCCAGCCAGGATGTATAAGTGGAATTTAGCTGACGGAAGTCCGCCTGGCAATACGGACTGGGTTCGGGCAGGTAGGAGAGACATGACCAGAAAATGGGCAAATAAAAGAACGTTTTTAAGCATGATCTGGCAACTGTTTTACATGAACTGACCAATGGATTGATAAACCAAGTTGGGTGCAACTACTCCAGGCTTATCAAAAGATCGTTTACCAAACATGATTGCAAGGTTTCTGAGGTTTATATAGTAATAATTAAAGTACAATGTAATATCATTCAAAAGTTAACTTTCCACCAAATTGTATATTAAACGTACGTAAAATTTATACTTCTTAAACTTAATAAGATAGCAGCAACAAATAAAAAGCGATATTTGTCCTTTTGTAGGAAGCCAATTCTTTATCTAAAATATGAAACCCGCCCCTTTACCAGAAAATGAGTCTGGTCGATTAAAAGCTTTAGCCGAATACCAAATCCTTGATACGCTACCTGAGGAAGTGTATGATGACATAACCAGAATTGCATCCGAAATAATGGGGACACCCATAGCCCTCCTTAATTTAGTCGATAAGGACCGGCAATGGACCAAGTCTAATTACGGTTTAGAAGTAACAAACACACCAAGAGAACTTTCCTTCTGTCCTCATGCTATTCTGAACCCATATGAGGTGATGATTGTGGAAGATGCACGCTATGATGAGCGCTTCCATGACAACCCTTTAACTACAGGCGACCCGAAGGTTGTTTTCTATGCTGGAGTCCCAATCGTTAACGATGATGGCTTTGCCATGGGGGCCCTTTGTGTAATTGACAGCCGCCCGAGAAACATGCCCGAGAACAAATTATTGGCATTACAGGCACTGGCAAAATCAGTGCAGACTCATTTTGAGCTACGGAAAAAGAAATTAGAACTGGAACGCATTCACCAGGAATTAAGCGAATATTCCGACACTAATGCTTCTTATACCTCAACTTTATACGACCGGGCTAAGCCATTGCTGGAAAGTATTCTGGCCAACGTTCAGACATTGATAGAGAGCGGTGCTCGCAACGATCAGGCTACGTATTTACAATCACTAAGAGAATCAGCAATTTCGTTAAAAGGGAAGATTGAAAGCGTATGATAAGCGCTAGAGTCTTTTTAAGCGCTTGGAGGCTTTGACCTGGATCAACTACATATAGACATTTAGTATTTCTCATAACTACGTTACTGCGATGATGAAACGCAGCCGCTCACTTTATACATTTTGCCATCCGTTTTGGTATAAAGGAACAGCTCCTGATTCAGTCCGATACCGATTCTGAGATCTGTTTTTTTGTTGCCGGTCAGTTCCTGAAACGTACTAACTTTCTTAGCCAGTTCAAGTTCCAACTCCTTTATGCTAGCCTGTTGACCAAGCTTCAGTTCACTATTTTCGACGTAGTAAACCCGCCCATTCACCACATCCCCAAAAACATACTTGCCTTTAAGTTGGGGAATCTTGCTTCCGGTATAAACAAACCCACCCGAGATTGCATTGCCTTCGTCATGGTCATACTGGGCCACGGGATATAGGTAATGATGCGTACCGTCGTTTTGAGCGATGGCATACACGTTACTCATTTTACCACGCGGGTTAATAATGAACGTACCCTCCCGCTCGGGCCATCCATAGTCTGCCCCTGCTACTCCCAGGTTTAATTCCTCAACATTATTGTGTCCAATATCGGTGATTAACATTTTACCATCAGGTGTCCAGTAGATACGGTTCGGATTACGAAAACCCCGGCAAAAAATTTCTTTAATGGTAGTCGCGTCCTTATCCCTGGCATACGGGTTAGTGGCAGGAATACCGTAGCGACCGTTTCGGCTGTTATTGCCCTTCGGATCAATACGTAATACCGAACCCCACGGACGGCTTTTACTATTGCAGAGGAAATAATAGCCGTTTTCACTGGCTCCCCCGTCGCCCACACCAATATACAGCAGGCCATAGTCCGGGCTTCCAGGCCGGGCCAGGGGGTTAAACGTAATTTCCTGCACACCATGAATAGGCGACACCACATTAACCCGTAGTAACTCCCGGCCAGTACCAGAAAAAGCAACCCCTGCCGGATCGCCCACATTCCATTCTGTCAGTACCCATTGCAGGGTTACTTTAATTGAATCGGCATAGGCAAAATCTGCCGGTGCCGTTTTTGCTTTTTCCGTATGGGTGGTATAAAGAAGACCGTTTCGGTAGAAATCAGGATGAAAAGCGTAACTGCCAAACCCAGTAGCTAAACCAGGTGTATGAATAAAATTTGGGCGCTCTTTGGCCATATCCATATAAACCCGCAATGTATTGTCCACCATCTCGTAGAGCTTCCCGCGCAGGTCTTCAATAAAAAGCCGGTTATTCTGCCCAGGTAAGACTAGCATTTTATTGATACGCGCCAGGGGTATGGTCTGAGCAGTGGCAGGGGCTGTCAGTACTTCGTCCAGCACGAGACGCAAATTGGATTTTACAATTTTAAACGGGATGGGATCTTTCAGCGCTACACC
>JAQBNX010000195.1 GCA_028288385.1 Spirosoma sp. | reverse complement strand
TTATTATTGATAACGACTGAACCTGCGGGCGAAAAGCAAATGAGCTGGTCAACTGGTTTGTCATTCCTGTGTACATCCATTCCCAAACACGTTGAGTTACTGGCTCGTCAAATCTGAACCCGAAACCTACGGATGGCACCAGTTTATCCAGCAGGGCCGCGCGGTTTGGGATGGGGTCCGCAATTACCAGGCCCGTAACAACCTGATGGCTATGCAGCCGGGCGACCTGGTGTTGTTCTACCACAGTGTAACAAAGCCCGCGGTGGTCGGGTTGGCCAGGGTGGTCCGGGGGGCTTACCCCGACCCAACCGTAACCAAAGTGCCCAACCGGTGGGTAGTGGTAGAACTGGAGCCGGTGCTGGCCTTGGACAAACCTGTTTCATTGGGTCAAATCAAAGCCGATCCTAGGTTTGCGGCCATCGCCCTGATCAGACAATCCCGTTTGTCAGTTATGCCCGTTCGTCCCGACGAGTTTGACCGTATCCTCGAACTGGGAACTCTAGTCGATGGTGACCAATAAGGTAGCCGCTCAAGTGCTAGTTTTTGTCATCTTTTTATCATTCACTTGTACGGTATGAAGCTCATTACGCCCGCCCCCTGGTCTGATTACGAACTGATCGATTCCGGCGATTTTCAGAAGCTTGAACGATTTGGCGAATTTGTGCTGGCCCGGCCCGAACCGCAGGCCATCTGGTCTAAATCACTCGGTGATGATGAGTGGGAGCGACGTACGCACGCCTTTTTCCGGCGCGACCGGCAGTCTCCCGAGCGGGGAGACTGGCAAACTACGCCAAACATGCGCGACCCCTGGTTTGTATCGTTTCGGGAGGGGGGGCTAACGCTAAAATTCAAACTGGCCCTGACTTCGTTTAAACACGTTGGGCTGTTTCCCGAACAGGCCGACAACTGGACGTACATCCATGAACGGGTGACCGACATGCTCGAAGTCAACCCATCCGCCCGGCCGAAGGTGCTGAACTTATTTGCCTACACGGGTGGAGCGTCATTGGCGGCACGGCAGGCCGGGGCTGAGGTTACCCACGTGGATGCCGTAAAACCCGTGATCAGCTGGGCCCGGGAAAACATGGACTATAGCGAATTAGATAATATCCGTTGGGTTGTTGAAGATGCGACCAAGTTCGTGCGCCGTGAAGTGCGCCGGGGAAACCGATACAACGGCATTATTCTGGATCCACCCGCCTATGGTCGGGGACCCGACGGCGAAAAGTGGGTATTGGAGGAACACCTCAAGGAACTGCTCAAATCCTGCGCCGATCTGCTCGACCGGCAAAATTTCTTTTTTATTATTAACTTATATTCCCTCGGCTTCTCGTCGTTAATCTTAGAAAACCTGATTAACCAGACATTTGGTCAGGTGCCTAATGCGGAATGGGGTGAATTATTTATGGCCGACAGCTTCCAGAAGCGGTTGCCATTAGGGGTCTTTTACCGCTTCGCGTCCTTACCAAAAGACTAGCCAAGGAATGAATAAGCGAATTGGCTTACCGAAGCAGGGTAAAAACAGAACGAGGGTTACTGAAGTGAAATCTAAGGGCAATTGGGCCCGATTGGGCATATCTTCTCTAACGTCTTCCTGTTTTCGCTTTTCTGCGGTGGTCAAAGTTGTTCGTTCATTCCTTTACACATTGACATTTTCGCTTTTGCTAATAGCCTGCGGCAACGACAACCGCCAGACTGCCCGAATTCCTGATTTCCCAAAGCCGGGCGACAGCAGCCGCACCGCAGGTGCGCTACGTGCGCTGACGCGCTCCATTAACCAGTCGGCTCCTGCATCGGCCTATGCCAAACGAGCGTCTATCCTGCTCTCGATGGGGCGCGTAAAGGCAGCCCTGGCTGACATTGATGAAGCCATTAGCCGGAACGACAATGCGGGTTCGTATTACCTCACCCGCTCTCAAATTCTGCGGGCGTTACAGCAACCCGACAAAGCGCTTGTGAACGCCCAGCGTGCCGAAATTCTGGGTATAGACACCCCCGAACTCTATACATTACAGGGCGATTTGCTGCTGCAGCAAAATCAGTTAGATAAGGCCCGTTTATACGTAGCGCGTGCGCTGCAGATGGCTCCTTACGATGGTGAGGCTTATTTTTTTAGTGGATTAATGGCCGCCAGGCAGGGCGACACAACCCAGGCCTTAGCGCTCTATCAGCAGTCGCTTCGGCTAAAGCCCCGTTACCTGGAAACATACAATCAACTGGCGGCCATTTACCGGACGGCGGGTGATCCTGCTTCGGCGCTGGCCTATAACGCTATGGCACTCCGCTACTTCCCGACCGATGCCCGGCTTAGCTATGGTAGGGGCCTGATATATCATACGGCTGGGCAAATTGACAGTGCCATGACGTATTACCAGCAAACGGTGCGGGTTCAGCCGGGTTATTATCAGGCTTACTTTCAGATGGGGCTCATTAATCAGAAGTACCGTAATTATTACGCTGCACTGGAAAACTACCAGCGGGTACAACGATTACGGCCTCAGTTTCCACGCATTGACACGTACCTTGGTTACTGCCATGAGCAGATGGGACAATACGACCTGGCCATTGCGGCCTATACCAAAGCTACTCAGCAAAACCCCGCCGACCGGCAGGCTGCCGCTGGCCTATGGCGGTCTGACCGGCGACGATACGCGAGAAACCCGTATAACTCCTTAGTTTTGCCGGATGAATTTGGTCAGAAAGCCGCTCAAACGCGCGGCCGGGCCGTGCTCGATACAACTCGCGTCAGGGTGTCGACGATCCAGCCCAAAACACGGGTGCTTGCCGGTGGCGACTCGCTCCAGACTACTGGTCCACGCCGAACCATAAAGCCGCTGGGTCAGAATTAATGTTTATATTCAGTAAAAAGAAGAAGTAGCGTACAGTTGTAGGTACGCTGCGGGTGCCCATAGTATAACCCAGTACACCATGATTGCGCAGGACGAACAAATTCACGTAACACTGCCCGATGGCAGCGTTCGACAGTATCCCAAAGGAAGCACCGGGCTGGACATTGCCACCCAAATTAGTGAAGGTCTGGCCCGTAACGTACTGGCTGCCAAAGTAAATGGTGTTGTTCAGGACGCCACACGGCCCATTGATACGGATGCCGATGTGCAGTTGCTGACCTGGAATGATGCAGCCGGAAAAGCCACCTTTTGGCACTCATCGGCCCATTTGCTCGCCGAAGCGCTGGAGAGCCTTTATCCTGGGGTTCAATTTGGAATTGGCCCGGCCGTAGAGACGGGTTTTTACTACGATGTGGACCTGAACGGACAGTCATTCTCGCAGGAAGACTTCAAGAAGGTAGAGGATAAAATGCTGGAACTGGCCCGCCGGAAAGAACAGTACGTCCGCCAACCAAAAAGCAAAGCCGAGGCCATTGCCTATTTTGAGGAGAAAGGCGATCCGTATAAGCTCGACCTGCTCGAAGGCCTAGAAGATGGTACCATTACGTTTTACACCCAGGGAAATTTTACCGACCTGTGCCGCGGACCACATATTCCCAACACGGGTTTTATCAAAGCCGTCAAGATCATGAACGTAGCGGGTGCATACTGGCGCGGTAATGAGAAGAACAAGCAGCTAACCCGCATTTATGCCGTTACGTATCCTAAACAAAAGGAACTCGACGACTATCTTTTTTTGCTCGAAGAAGCCAAAAAGCGGGATCATCGAAAGCTCGGCAAAGAACTGGAATTGTTTGCTTTCTCAGAGAAAGTAGGGGCAGGGTTACCCTTATGGTTACCGAAAGGCACGATGCTGCGCGAGCGGCTGGAAAACTTCCTTCGCCGGGCGCAACTGCGGTCAGGCTATCTGCAGGTGGTGACGCCCCACATTGGCAGCAAACAACTGTACGTAACGTCGGGCCACTGGGACAAATATGGCGAGGACTCGTTCCAGCCCATCAGGACGCCCGACCCCAATGAAGAGTTCCTGTTGAAGCCCATGAATTGCCCGCACCACTGCGAGATTTATAAGACCAAGCCACGCTCGTACCGCGACCTGCCACTGCGGCTGGCCGAGTTCGGGACCGTGTATCGCTATGAGCAGTCGGGCGAGTTGCATGGTCTGACGCGTGTGCGGGGATTCACGCAGGACGATGCGCACATCTTCTGCCGTCCCGACCAGGTAAAGGAGGAGTTTATTAAGGTGATCGACCTGGTACTGCTGGTGTTTAAAGCACTTGGGTTTGCTGACTACAGCGCCCAGATTTCGCTGCGTGACCCCGAAAAAGAAGGCAAGTACATTGGCTCTGATGAGTTGTGGGAAAAGGCTGAATCGGCCATTATTGAAGCAGCCGCCGAAAAAGGGCTGACTACCGTAACTGAGTTAGGTGAAGCGGCTTTCTACGGCCCTAAGCTGGATTTTATGGTGCGCGACGCCCTCGGCCGCAAGTGGCAGTTGGGTACCATTCAGGTGGATTATAACCTGCCCAACCGGTTTGAACTCGAATACATAGGAGCCGACAACCAGAAGCACCGGCCCGTAATGATTCACCGCGCGCCGTTTGGGTCGATGGAGCGGTTCATTGCCATCCTGATTGAGCAAACGGCGGGTAACTTCCCGCTTTGGCTCTCGCCCGACCAGATTGCCATTCTGCCCATTTCGGAAAAGTACGAAGACTACGCCAACGACTTGTTTTTAACGCTTCAGGAGCAGGACATCCGGGGGTATGTGGACCTGCGGGACGAGAAAATCGGGCGTAAAATCCGCGACGCCGAAGTGGCTAAAGTGCCGTATATGCTGATTGTTGGCGAGAAAGAAGCCGCCGAGGGTAAGCTGTCGGTACGACGCAAAGGCCAGGGTGACCTAGGCATGATGAGCGTCGACGACTTCGTCCGGTCATTCCAGGCGGAGGTGAAGGTTAGTTAACTGAAACTCGTTGCAACGGCATTTCGGTTTCACCCTGATTACCAGACCATCAACAAATGTTGAAAGAATGAATTTGGTTGATGGTCTGGTAATCCTTTTAAAGATAGCTGTCGCGTGTCTGTTCAGAAAGTATACAGTAACTGCGACTGTCCATTAATCTGATAAACAATGTAATGTTCGAAATTGCCGGATGGTTTGAAATGCCAGACTATCAGGGGTTGCATCGTTAATGAAACGTTTGGTGTAATCTTATACGAAACGCCCGCTCCAACTAACGCCTGTGTACTGAACGCTCCATTGTTAAACGTGACTTTTGTGGTGCTAAAGGCTGCGCCCTCGACTGGTTTATAAACCGTTGGACGACGGGAGCTGCCCACTACACCCACCGAAAAATAGGGTGACAGTCGCCGGGTACTGGGACGGTAGTTGACCAAAAGCGGTATTTGAAGGGCGGACGTTACGATCCGGGCAGGAAGGTTACCCGGCATGAATGGGAACGTACCAGTTGTGCGGGTTTGAGAAACCCAGACCCCGCTCGTTACCGACCACCTGGGCGTGAGGTCGTACAGCACAGTACCCCCAACGGTATAGCCTCCGATGGTAGAACGAAAATCGAATACATTGTCGATGGGTGGACCTCCCGGATTGACGTAATCGGGCAGGAGGACGTGCTGGCGTGTGCGTGTATAACTCACAACCGGCGCGGCCGTGATTCCCACCGAAAACCGACTTTGCGCCAGGGTTGGAATTGCGTTCACAAGCAATACACTCACTATCAGGAAAATGTGCATTTTCATACGTATTCGGATTGAGTATATACAGATGAAAGATACTGCAGATAGCGGTAGATTGTTACGTTGAAATTCTTTTTTTACACGACTGTCAGCAGGCGAACTAATCACTACTGACTACTCACTCAAAACATGCCCCTTCGTTCGCAAGATTGGTTTGGCCGCACCGGTAAAGACGGCTTTATTTACCGCGCCTGGATGAAAAACCAGGGTTTCCCGCACCACGAGTTTGAGGGAAAACCTGTTATAGGTATCTGCAATACGTGGTCTGAACTGACGCCCTGCAACGCCCACTTCCGCGAACTGGCCGAGGCCATCAAGCGGGGTGTGTGGGAAGCGGGCGGCTTTCCACTCGAATTTCCAGTCATGTCGCTAGGCGAGTGCCAGATTAAACCCACGGCCATGCTGTTTCGCAATCTCGCCAGCATGGACGTTGAGGAAAGCATCCGGGGAAACTCACTCGATGCGGTTATTCTGATGTGTGGCTGCGACAAAACCACGCCCTCGCTCGTCATGGGTGCGTGCAGTGTAGACCTGCCCACCATGGTCGTGTCGGGTGGGCCCATGCTGGCCGGGCGGTTTCAAGGCCGAAAAATAGGCACTTCCGACTTATGGCGGTTTGCCGAGGCTTTTAAAATGGGCGAGATGAGCCAGGCAGAATTTGTGGCGGCCGAAGCCAGCATGGCCCGGTCGCCGGGTCACTGCGCGCCCATGGGAACAGCGTCGACAATGGCCGCTATGGTCGAATCGCTGGGACTGGCCCTGCCCGATAATGCGACAATTCCGGCAGTGGATTCGCGCCGTAAGGTGTTGGCTCATATGACAGGCGTGCGGGCGGTTGAACTAGCTCGCGAAGGCATAAAACCTTCGCAGATTTTGACTCGTCAGGCGTTTGAAAATGCGATTATGGTGAATGCGGCACTCGGTGGCTCCACAAACTTTATTTTGCACTTAACGGCCATTGCCGGCCGGGTGGGAGTAGAGTTGTCGCTGGACGATTTTGACCTGCTATCCGCTAAGATTCCCTTGCTTGCCAACCTGCAACCGTCGGGCGAGCATTTTGTGGAAGATTTATTTTATGCCGGGGGGTTGCCCGCTGTCATTCGTGAACTACGCCAATACCTGCATAACGACGCCCTGACGGTCAATGGACGGACACTGGGAGAGAACTGCGCCGATGCCCTGTGCTACGATTCGAATGTGATTGCCACTGTTGACCAGCCCTTTAAGCCGGAAGCTGGTGTGGCCGTGTTACGTGGTAACCTGTGTCCAAATGGAGCCGTCCTGAAGCCCTCGGCCGCGACACCCGCCCTGCTACAGCATACTGGCCGGGCCGTAGTATTCGAGAACATCGACGACTACAAAGCCCGCATCGATGATCCTAACCTGGATGTGGACCCGGATTGCGTACTGGTTCTGAAAAACGTAGGGCCAAGAGGCTATCCTGGCATGCCCGAAGTAGGCAACATGCAGCTACCGGCCAAGATTCTAGCCATGGGCGTTCATGACATGGTGCGCATTTCAGACGGGCGCATGAGCGGCACGGGCTTTGGTACCGTTGTCTTGCATGTATCGCCGGAGGCAGCCGTTGGCGGCAATCTCGCTCTGGTGCAGAACGGCGATCTCATTACGCTGGATGTCGAAAATCGCAGCCTGCACCTCCATGTTTCGGATGAAGAACTGGCCGGTCGGTTGGTTCATTTCAAGCCACTTGATCTGGGTTATGAACGCGGTTACGTGAATCTATATATCAGGCACGTAACGCAGGCGCATGAAGGAGCCGATTTTGATTTTTTGCGGGGCAGTTCGGGTAGTGAAGTAAAGCGGGATTCCCATTGAAAGAGATTACCAATGCTTCACACACAAAAAAGGCCGCTACTCAGGTAGCGGCCTTTTTTGTCTGAGAAGGCAGAATAGAATCACCGTACCGAAAACTGGTATACCGTCGTGCTTTTATAAGTTTCGCCCGGACGTAATGTCGTAGTCGGGAAGTTAGGATGGTTTGGCGAATCGGGGAAGTGCTGGGTTTCCAGACAAACGCCAAAGCGACGGCCGTAAGCAACGCCTTCCTTGCCACGAAGTGTTCCGTTCAGGTGGTTAGCCGTGTATAGTTGAACGGCGGGTTCTGTTGTGTACATCGTCATCAGTCGTCCACTCGTTGGCTCATACAGCGTAGCGCCGAGTTTCAGTGTTTTCGACTGGTCAGTAAATACCCAGCAATGGTCGTACCCCTGACCATAGCGTAGTTGAATATCCGTGGTGTCGGCAATACGGGCACCAATAGTGGTTGGTTTGGTGAAATCAAACACCGTTCCGGCAACGGGTTTGATTTCACCCGTCGGGATCTGGGCCTTGTCGGTGGGCAGAATTTTATCTGCCTTAATCATCAGTTCATTGTCCAGCACATCACGTTTCATACCGCTCAGGTTAAAATAAGCGTGGTTCGTCAAATTCACGACGGTTGGTTTGTCGGTGGTGGCGCGGTAGTCGATGCGGAGGGCGTTGTCTTTTTGCAGGGTATACGTAACGGTCACCGCCAGCGTGCCGGGGTAACCTTCCTCGCCATCGGGCGACGTGTATTTTAAGGTCAGCGCAGGTTCGTTGCCATCAACGGGGGTAGCGTCCCATAGTTTTTGCGAAAAACCGACACGCCCGCCATGAATGTGGTTGGTGCCTGCGTTGGTGGCTAACGTATAGGTCTGTCCGTCGAGTGAGAATTTGCCGTTGGCAATGCGGTTACCAAATCGGCCGATAATTGGCCCCAGGCTGGGTGCTCCCTTCAGATAATCGGCGAATGTGGGCAGGCCGAGGGTAATATTTTCCTGTTTGCCTGTTTTATCCGGTGCCGTCCAGGACACGATAAAGCCGCCATAATTGGTGATCTGGACGGTCATTCCGGCAGCATTGCGGAGTGTGAACAGGTGGGCTACGCGCCCATCCGGGAATTTGCCGAAAACTTCTTTTTCGATGCCTGCCCGTTGAGGAGCAAACTGGGCTGACAGGATACCACTGAGAATCAATAATAGGCTTACATGCATCATTATAAAGGATTAGGGAAGGCCAATTTACAACCATGACCGTATTTAGCAAGCAACATTTGTCGATACACGAGAGTAATTGTTAAACGAGGTAGCCTTTTCCTATTCGATAAGCCATACGCCAGCATTAGACCCCGCAATTCCTATGCATTTGTTCGATATAAACCGCCGTCAGTTCATTCAGGGCACTTCGGCATCTCTCGCGCTTTCAACCCTGGGAGCCAGTGGTATGGATTTAAGTTTCCTTGATCAGGCCAAAACCTACCGCGTCGGATTGATTGGCACAGGCTGGTATGGCAAAAGTGATTTGTTTCGACTCATTCAGGTCGCTCCCGTTGAGGTGGTGGCCCTTTGCGACGTCGACAAAAATCAGCTCGATGGGGCCGCTAAGCTTGTGAGTCAGCGTCAAAAATCGGGTAACACGCCTAAGTTGTATGGTGACTACCGGAAGATGCTGGCTGAGAACAAGATGGACATAGTCCTTATTGGTACGCCCGATCACTGGCACGCCCTGCAAACAATCGACGCCCTTAAATCCGGTGCCAACGTCTACGTTCAGAAGCCAATCAGCGTCGATGTGATGGAAGGAGAAGCCATGGTGGCCGCTGCCCGCAAGTACAATAAGGTTGTGCAGGTGGGTACTCAACGCAAAAGCACTCCCCACCTGATTGAGGCTAAAAAAAACATCGTGGATGCGGGTCTGCTCGGCAAAATATCTCATGTAGAGATGTGCTGCTATCTGCACATGCGTGCCAACGGCAACCCGCCTGTTGAACCCGTCCCCGCGTTTCTAGACTATGAAATGTGGACCGGACCCGCTCCCATGCGGCCTTACGACGGTCTGCCGCATGTGCGCTGGTGGCGGACCTTCAATGAATACGGCAACGGCATTACCGGCGATATGTGCATCCACATGTTCGATACGGTGCGCTGGATGCTTAAACTAGGCTGGCCCAAACGCATTAGTTCAACTGGGGGCATCTACGTACAGAAAGAAGGCAAGTCGAACATTGCCGATACGCAATCGGCCTTATTTGAATATGACGGCCTGAACTGCATTTGGCAGCACCGTACCTGGGGAACACCCAATAATCCGGATTATCCCTGGTCGTTCACGCTTTATGGTGACAAAGGCACTTTGTGGGCCAGCACCATGCAATGCGACTTTATCCCGGATGATAAAAATGGCAAGAAGATCCATTTGGATGTGGTCTACGAAAAAGAAAAATATCCGGAAGACGTAACCGAACCAACAAACCCGAAGATTGAACTCAATGCAGCTCCCGCTACGCGTCTGCACATGCTCGACTTCCTGAAAGCCATTGAAACGGGTGGTCGGCCCGTGGCCGACATCGAAGAGGGTCATATCTCGACGGCAAGCTGTATTATGGCTAACTTGTCAATGAAGACCGGGCGTCCAATTGTCTATGACCCCAAGAAGCGCCAGATCATAGGAGACCCGGAGGCTAACGCCATGCTCAAGCGGCCTTACCGCCAGGGTTATCAACACCCCGACCCAACTCGGGTCTAAGGAAACGGACCAAACAGGTACTTTAAGTAGGGATATGGGTGCTTATGTGGGGTGAGCTAAGTTCACAAACACGTAAGCACCCATATCGTGTAAATCATAATGACATGTTTTTATACCATACACTAGGGCTTTTTATCATTGCGTTTGCAAGCATTTCGCTTGAAGGGTTCAGCCAGAAAAACGAATCACCAATTCCCGATTCGCTGCGGGTTGTACAGCCGGGAGCCACGCTTCGGCAGGTATCAAGTCAGTTCACCTTTACGGAAGGGCCAGCCGTTGATAAGGTAGGAACAGTCTACTTTACCGATCAGCCAAACGACAAAATATGGACCTACGATACCCAGGGCAAGCTTGCGGTTTTTATGGACAAAACGGGTCGTTCCAATGGGCTGTATTTCGATAAAAAAGGAAATCTGATTGCCTGCGCCGATCAGATCAATGAATTGTTGTCCATCAGTCCCGATAAGAAAATTACGGTGTTAATGACTGACTACCAGGGCAAAAAACACAACGGACCCAATGACCTCTGGGTGGACCAGAAAGGAGGTATTTATTTCACCGATCCTTACTACCAACGGGACTACTGGCAGCGCAAAACCTCCGACCTTGATGGCCAGAAGGTCTATTACCTGCCCGCCGGAAAGCAACAGGCTGTGTTGCTTGACGCTGATCTAATGCAGCCCAATGGCATTGTGGGTACGCCCGACGGCAAGCACCTCTTCGTCGCAGATATCAGGGCGAATAAAACTTATAAATATCAGATTGGAGCGGATGGAAGCCTGACCGATCGGCAGTTGTTTGTCCCGCAGGGGTCTGATGGTATGACCCTTGACAACGAAGGTAACCTGTACCTGACAGGCCGGGGCGTTACGGTATACGACCCAACGGGTAAAAAGCTCGGAAATATTCCTGTGCCATCCAAATGGGTGGGTAATGTGTGCTTTAGTGGAAAAGACCGCCAAACGTTGTTCATTACGGCATCCGAATCCATCTATACATTGCCAATGCGGGTAAAAGGCGTTGAGTAGGGATACCGGACAATCTATGACCAACAACACCTTTGCCAATCAGACCGCCATCATCACCGGAGCCGGAGTGGGCATCGGGTATGCCATCGCCAATGCGCTGGTCCGGCAGGGAGCCAACGTCCTGCTCAACGATTTTGACCCGGATTTAGCCCGCCAGGCGGCTGATTTCATTAATCAGGCCCAAACGGGTTCATCTGGTTCTTCGGCCCGGTGTGTATCCTGCCCGGGCGATGCTTCTGACGTAACGTTTGTTGAGCAAATGGTTGATATGGCTGTCAAAACATTTGGCTCAGTAGATATTGGTATTGCAAACGCTGGCATCACCATCTTCGGCGATATTTTCACTACAACGCCTGATGCCTTTCAGACCATCGTAAATCTTAATCTGAGGGGGAGCTTTTTTCTGGCTCAGGCTGCGGCCCGTCAAATGCGCGAACAAAAAAAAGGGGGTAGCGTTCTGTTCATGTCATCCGTTGTGGGGCATCAGGCTCACCCGGGCCTACCCGTTTATAGTATGACTAAAGCCGGGTTGGAGATGCTGGCCAGGCAGTTAGTCATCGACTTTTCGCCCCTTGGCATCACCGTCAATGCCATTGCGCCGGGTGCAACCCTTACTGAACGCACGTTAGACGACCCCACTTATATTCCAATCTGGTCACGCATTACGCCTATGGGGCGCCCCGCCACGGTCGACGATATTGCCAATGCGGCCCTGTTTTTGGTTTCACCTGCATCGCGCCACATTACAGGCCAGAGTTTGATAGTGGATGGCGGCTGGACAAGTGTGGGTGTGCCTCCGGTTCCATGAATGATAGGGTTAATAGTCAAAGCACAAAAGCACCGGTATCAATACTGGTGCTTTTGTGCTTTTGATTCCTGAAAGAAAACCAACAGTTAGAAAGCTAGTCCTCTTTGCTGACAATCAACTTTTTGTCAGCAGACGTTTCGGGTGTTTTATGAACGGGTTGGGTTTTCATGGAAATGTAGCTGGTGACTGGTTTTGGATCTGGTGTATCAATAGAAAAAGCCTGTGAAAAAAGCTCGTTTTTCTTGCGCAACTCTACTTTGTAGTTACCAGCGGGCATAGTTGACAAATCAAACGTGCGCCGATAGTGCGGTTCTATCTCATATTGGTTATAAACAATTTGCCCTGTCTGATCCCGAATAATTACCCGCACTCCACCAGCTGTCAGGTTATTGAAAATGACCTTGATTGCCGACTGCCGGTTAGTTAATGGATAAACCACAGCCTCGATATTAGTTGGTGATGCCGAGAGATCTGGCTGACCCGTAAATGTTTGCGCCTGAACAGACGCTGCTGACAATACAATGGCGATAAGCAAACTCAATGTGCTAAACTGCCGTAAAAAGAGGTTGGCATTCATGATAGTATTATTTAAAATATGGATAGATTCATTCCGCTTCGTGCTGAATGTATAGGGTTAGTCGTAGCAATAAACTGGTTTAGAAACACCCTTCTAAATTTATTTAATCTACTTTCAAGCATCTTCGCCTACCTTGTCAGCAAGCAGCGTGGATGGCTGAATCGTGAAGAAGAAATTGGTTAATCAGGCTCCTCAGCTAGCTGATTGATATTGCCAATCTTATTAAAACCAAAAGCCACAACGTAGTCAGTTGTGGCTTTTGGTTTTAATAAGATTGGTTATGTGAAATCTGTGATGTGTTTGAGCAAATGGCTGCTAAGTGTTTGGATAATTGGATTACTTCCGCCCCAGTGTGATGAGTACGACGCCCACCAGGGCAACAAGGGCACCGAGCAGCGACTGACTCGAAAATGTTTCGCCCGCGAAGGTGGTACCAAGCATCATGGCAACTACCGGGTTCACGAAGGCATAGGTGGAGAGCAACTGGGGCGAAGCGTTACGGGCCAGCCAGGCATAGGACGAGAAGCCAATGATGCTTCCAAAGATGACCAGGTAAATCATGGACCCAACGGCTTTGGCCGGGGCGTCGAGAAGGCTCCAGGGAGTAACCGGCTCAATGCACAGACTGATGAGCAGGAGCAAAACACCACCAACCAGCATCTGAATGCCGCTTGAGATGGTAGCCGACGGTAAGGAAACGCGCGGAGCCAGCAACGTACCGATGGCCCAGGAAAAATTGCCAAATGTGACCAAACCTGCTCCAATCAGGTTCGCATGAATACCGCCCGTTCCTTGTAATTTGTCAGGTTTGATGAGAAAGTAAATCCCAATTAGTCCGATAACCAGACCGGCGAGTGCCATGTTGGTGGGTCGTTTGCGGCCGAAAGAAACCCAGTTAAGGGTAAGCAAAAAAACGGGCAAGAGTCCTCCCAGCAAAGCCGCAACACCCGTTGGGATGTACTGAAGCGCCACCGTTAGGCAGCCGTTGGCGATAGTTAAGAGCAATATCCCCACTATGCCTGCCGACCGCCATTGAACACGCGTTGCCGGAGGTGTTCCCGTCAGCCGCGCGTAGCCATAGAGAAGCGTACCCGCCAGGATATAGCGAACAGACGCCATGTACAGGGGGGGCATCCGTTCGGTCATGAAGTGAATGAACAGATAGGTTGACCCCCATAATAAATAGACAGAGATCAATGCTGACCAAAGCGTCACGCGATTAGGCGTGGTTGTTAGAGGAAGGGTAGCCGCTTGCATGCAAAACACTGACTGATTGATTCCTACCTAACGCACGTAATTGGACTTTTACTCCATCACCTGGCGATTTTTCTTTTAATTCTCTAATTGATTATGAAGATTCTGGGCAAAATTTTATTTGGTCAATAAAATACTTCTGTTTTGTTGGCTTCTAACTGCCGGATGATAGGCGCATACGGACCGGCAGTGGCATCACCATGAGTGAGTGGATTAGAGCGCAGGTATAGCTTTTTCAGCCTTTTTAGTGTACCCAGTGAGGTAGGTAATTCCTGTAAGTTATTGTTGTTCAGGTCTAATTCTTCCAGCGCAGGCAACGACATCAGGACTGCCGGAGCAACGGAAAACCAGTTATAGCCCAGGTCCAGAATCCGCAGATGGTCTAGTTTTGCAAACTCGCTAGGTAGCTGACTAATGCGGTTATGGTGAGCATAGAGAGTCTGTAACCGGCGCAGTTTGGCCAGTGACGTGGGTAGTTGACTCAAGTCGTTATAGGCCACGGCTAACTGTTCCAGTTGTTGCATCCGGCTTATCTTTCGGGGTAACTCCTTAAGTTTATTATGATACAGATCCAGCACTCTTACACGCTTCAGTCGCCCAATGCTTTTGGGTAGCGTAGCCAATCCGGCGTTGTACAGGTTGAGGTCACTTAACCGGCGCAGACGACGTAGCGTTTTGATGTCAAGCCCCGTCAGGTCATTATTGCCGAGCCATAAGCTTTCGAGTCGGCGGTTGTGACGAATGGACGGTGGAACGTGCGTTAGCTTGTTGCTTTGTAAATTCAGGGCTAGTAGGTGTTTGTTGGGGGTAATGAATACGCTGTCATTAGGGATTACGTTACCAAGTAAACTCAGCCGTTTGAGTGATGGAATATCGGCCGTTAAGCGGGCAGGTAATTCGCTCAGGGCATTTTTAGATAAATCCAGCTCAGCCAGATTTGAAAACCGGTAAACAATTTCCGGCACTTTTTAAGGTCAAGCTGGTTAAACGACAGCATCGTAACGGTGTCGGGTTGAGTGGTTTTCAGCGCAGCTTCGAGGGTACTAATGATTCCCGGTCCGCGCCGAACGGTACGGGGTGGCATGTAAGTTTTGCCATACATCATGACCGAAGTTATACGAAAAGGCATGCCTGCACTAATCGGGTAAGGAGTGGTTGAGTAAAAGTCTGTCAGTACCCGCACCGCGTTTGCCAATACCGAATCGGGATGGGGGTGGTCTGTCTCAACCAAGACGTACTGCGCCTTGCCGTCGGGTTGATAATATTCATGAACAGATAAGCCAAAGCCCCGTTGGGGTATATCGGTTCGGCTCTTCATAAACTCACCCATCTGCTTCCAGCGCATCTGCATGGCAGCCTGAGCACCTTGTGGCCTCGCATGGAATAATGATGCGTACTTCCTGTCCAGGGCACTTCGGCTAATTTGATAACGGGCCGTATCCCGGAGTAGGATCACCTTCACCTGCGCCCAACCCGGCAGCGTACAGACGACCATAAATAGCAGTAAGAGTGAGGGCTTTTTCATGGTGCAACGTAAATTTTAGGTAAATAACGAAATTTATAGTTAAAGCCCTTACAAAAGTGCCTCAATGATTATGGCCATTGAGGCACTTGAAAAACTCAGTCTTTCTTTCCTCCTCCAACAGACGAAGCAGGCTGCTTATCGGCTATTTTTTTGGCTGCTTTGGCAAAATCGCCGGCTTTGATAATGGAAATTTTGTTCGGGTCAATGTGTTTTTTCATGGCGGCATTTACCTGCTCGGGCGATAATGACGCCATTTTCTTTTCGAAGTCAGCGTCCCAGTTCATGGTACGATTCAGGTAAAGATAATTATTGAGCGTGCTCGACAATCCAGCATCCTGCGCCCTCGCCACCATCCGAGACTGCAACAGACCCGACCGGGCTGCGTTAATCTCATCGGCAGTGAACCCGTCTTTTACTACCCGTTCCATTTCTTCGCGGAAAGCTTTCTCCAGTTTCTCGGCGTTTTCGGGATTGTAGATGGCGTAGGTCATAAACATACCGGTTTTATCGAGCGGATTAGCCGACAACTGCGATCCCACACCATAGCTTATACCTTCTTTTTGCCGGATACGTACCGCCAGGCGCGAATTCAGGAAGCCACCCCCGAGCATGAAGTTGCCCAGCACCAGAGCCGGATAATCGGGGTCGTCGTCGCGCAGGGGCAGGTTCACGCCTGCTACCATCATCGCGTTGGCTTTGTCGGGCGCTTCAATGGACTGAGGGGTTGGCTTGATGTCGTTATAAACCGACACCAGTCGGCTAAACGGCTTTTTCGCCTTCCAGGTACCCAGTTCACTCATCACCACTTTCCTGACAGCCGCTTCGTCAAAATCACCCACCACGGACATCGTGGCGTTCTGCGCGCCGTAGAAGTCCTTATGGAACTGCTTCAGGTCATCTAACTTACTGGCGTTCAGGGCTGCTACGTCCTCATCGGGCGTACTCGTATAGCGAATGTCTTCTTTAGGGTAGGGGTTCATCTGCCGCTGAAACGCCGTGAAGGCCAATGACTGCGGCTCTGATCGCTGCGACTCAATCTGGGCTAACTGCTCCTGCTTCAGTTTCTCAAATTCACCCGCATCGAACACCGGATTCTTGAGCATATCGCTGAGCAGTTTCACTACGGCGGGCATGTTTTCTTTCGTAGTCTTGATGACGGCATTAACCTGGTTAACCCCACCAAACAGGCTTACCTGAGCTTTTAACTTATCGAGTTCATCTTTAATCTGCTGTCGGCTTCGCGTGGTGGTGCCTTTGTCGAGCATAGCCGCTGTTAGGACCGAAATGGCCGATTTGTTCATGAGGCTCTTCTGGTCGCCATAGCGTAAAGTCAGGCGGGCATTCACCTCATTGCCGCGCGTGGTTTTGGGTAGCAGAGCCAGTTCAATGGTATTCGGCTGCTCAATACGCTTGGTGCGGCCGTCTATGTTGGTTGGCGATGGGTCAAACGCTTCACCCTGCGCCAGCAGAGCACGGCCTTTGTAGTCTTTTACCAGTGCAGTTATGTCCGGCGCGTCTGGCACCTCAACCCGATCAGGTGTTTGGTCGGGTACAAACATGCCAACCGTTCGGTTGGATGGCTTGAAATAGTAACTAGCCACCCGTTTTACATCAGTGGGGCTGACTTTTTCGAGGGCATCGCGGTAGAGAAATCCCAGCCGCCAGTCGCCGGTGGCAATGTATTCGCTCAGGGCCAGACCAACCCGCTCGGCGTTTTTAAAGCTCAGTTCAACGTCTTTCAGCAGCTTAGCTTTTGCGCGGTCAATTTCTTCCTTGGTTGGCGTTTTAATGGCTACCGAATCTAGGGTACCCAGCAGAGCCGCTTTTGCTTCGTCGAGCGACTTCTCCTTAAGCAGTTCAGCCGCAAAATAGACATAGCCGGGGTCTTTGGTAGTGAATGAGTACCCATATTCCTGCGATGCTTTTTTCGTGTCGATCAGGGCTTTGTAGAGCCTTCCCCCCGGCTCGTTGGTCAATAGTTCAATCACTACGTCCATAACCGGATAATCGGGGTGGGAGCCCGGCATGATGTGGTACAGCGCCGAAACAACTTTTGTATCGCCCACGCGCCGGAGCGTCACCTGTCGTTCGCCGTCCTGCACCGGTTCTTGGCTGTAGGTTGGCTGCAGCACCCGTGTGGGACGTGGAATAGCCCCGAAATAGTCGTTAATCATCGACAAGGTTTTCGACTCGTCTATCTTACCGGCAATAACCAGCACGGCATTATCGGGCTGGTAAAACTTTTTGTAAAAAGCCTGGAGGTTTTCGATGGGCACCTTCTCAATGTCGGAGCGATTGCCAATGGTCGAATTACCGTAGTTATGCCACAGGTACGCCGATGAAACAACGCGCTCGTTCAGGACATTCTGGGGAGAGTTTTCGCCCCGCTCAAATTCATTACGTACTACGGAAAATTCGGTAGCGAGATCTTCTTTTTTGATAAAGGAATTGACCATCCGGTCACTTTCGAGGTCGAGTGCCCATTTCAGGTTCTCGTCCGTTGCGGCAAACGTCTCGAAGTAATTCGTGCGGTCGAGCCAGGTGGTGCCGTTGGGTCTAGCACCGTGTGCGGTTAGTTCCTGTGGAATATTGGTGTGTTTGGTCGAGCCTTTGAACACCATGTGTTCGAGCAGGTGGGCCATGCCGGTTTCACCCAATCCCTCGTGCCGCGACCCAACCAGATAAGTTATGTTAACGGTGATTGTAGGCTTCGACGGGTCGGGGAAGAGCAGGACCTTCAGTCCGTTTTTGAGGTTATACTCCGTGATACCTTCCACGGAGGCTCCCCGCGTTACGCCCTGAGGCAGGGCCACGGCAGCCGGTTTGTCCTGGGCAAACATTGGGTGGCTCAGAAGCGAAGCCGCCAACATTCCTGCCGGAACCAGTTTGGTAAGCGTATTCATACGCATAGAGAAAGGGGTTTGCTGGGTATTGAATGAAATAGCTGTATAAATACAGAAAAAATCCCCGTATGTCAACGACTTTATGTCGTTTTGACAAATACGGGGATAAGCGGTCTGAGATCAATTTTTCTTGTTGCTACCGCCTACTGACGAAGCGGGCTGTTGGGCCGTTTCTGGTTTTTTATCTGCCAGCGTTTTGGCGGCCTTCTCAAAGTCACCCGCCTGCACCATGACTAGCTTGTCGTATTTGAGGTATTTCTTCAGGGCTGCGTTTACCTGCTGGGGTGTTAGGGATTCAATTTTTTTAATCAAATTGGCGTCGTAGGCAAAGGTGCGCCCTTCATTCCTGGTGAGATACTGCGACCAGCGTCTGGCCAGAATCCCATCCTGCGACCGCTCAACCTGTTTTTCCTGAAGCATGGCTGACTTGGCGGCTTTAACTTCATCGTCTGTAACGCCATCCTTCACCATTTTTTCAACTTCTTCGCGAAAAGCTTTGCTGAACTTCTCGGCGTTTTCGGGATTGTAAATGGCGTAAGAGCCGAAGTGGCCGATGTGGTCGTTATCGTCGGCATACATGTATGAGCCGACCCCGTAGCTAAGCCCATCTTTCACGCGTATACGCGTGGCTAGGCGCGAGTTCAACATTCCTTCACCGAGAATGTAATTGGCCATTGCCAGGGCAGGGTAATCGGGGTCATCATCGCGCAGGGGCAACTGCATGCCACTCGTAAATACGGCGCTGGTTTTATCGTTGGCCTGAATGGCCTGTGTCTGCGGCTTCACGTCGGTAAACAAGGTCATTGGAATGCGAGTGAACGTTTGGGTGGCTTTCCAGGTCCCTAAGTCACCCGTCAGCATCTTACGCATGAGAGGTTCATCGAACGCACCAACTACGGCAACCGTTGCGGCCTGTGTGCCGTAGAAATTCCGGTAAAATTGCTTGACCTCATCCAATGTCAGGGCGTTAATGGCAGCAATTTCTTCGTCAAACGTCATCATGTAGAATGGGTGTCCTTTGGGATACGGCTCAATCAGGCGTCGGGCGACTTTGAAGGCGATAGCCTGCGGTTCCTGCTTTTGTGCTTCAATTTGAGCCAGCCATTCCTGTTTTAGCTTGTCGAACTCCGCCTGCGGAAAGGTTGGGTTTTTCAGGAAGTCCGTCACCACCGCCAAAATGGCCGATAAATTATCTTTCTCGCCTTCGATGTCGACGACTGCCGACTGACCGTTGCCATAGACCCGGACGCGCGCTTTCAGCTTGTCGAACTCGTCTTTTATCTGCTGGTAGGTTCGGGTTTTGGTGCCTCGATCCAGCATGTCGGCTGTGAAGTCGGCAACTATGCCTTTGTTCATAAGGCTTTTTTCATCACCGTACCGAAGCCGCATCTGCACGGCAACCGCGTTACCCCGCGTTGATTTAGGCAGCAGCGCAAACTTCAGGCCGTTGGGAGCGGTTCCAAGTTTGGTGCGGGCGTCAATATTGGCAGGCGATACGTCAAAGGCTTCTCCGGCTGCTATGGCGGCTTCTCCTTTGTAGTCCTTTACCAGGGCTGCTACGTCGGGTGTTTCGGGGATTTCGGCCCGGTCCGGTTTCTGGTCAGGAATAAACATGCCCACGGTTCGGTTGGAGGGCTTAAAGTAGGCAGTAGCCACGCGCTTGACATCGGCAGGGGTTACTTTACGGAGGGCGTCGCGGTACAGGAACACCAGCCGCCAGTCGCCCGTCGCAATCCACTCGCTTAGTTGTAGTCCAACGCGGTCAGTGTTTTTAAAGAGCAGGTCAATGTCTT
>JAQBNX010000181.1 GCA_028288385.1 Spirosoma sp. | reverse complement strand
GGTGTATCAGGAAATGCCCGTGGCGGTGGCCATCCCTAAGTCCGTAGCCGACATCAAACGGCTGTTGCGGTTTTCCAAACAGCATGGATCCGTAGGGCTTATTCCGCGGGCGGCCGGTACGTCGCTGGCCGGGCAGGTGGTCGGCAGCGGTATCGTGGTCGATATCTCCAAACACTTTTGCCAAATTCTGGAAGTCAACGCAACCGAGCGGTGGGTGCGCGTACAGCCGGGTGTCATCCGCGACGACCTGAACGCCTTTCTGAAACCGCACGGCCTGCTGTTTGGTCCCGAAACCAGCACCGCCAGCCGGGCTATGATTGGCGGCATGATTGGCAACAACTCCTGCGGGCTTCACTCCATTATCTGGGGCACCACGCGAGATCACCTCCTGGAGGTTCGTGCCGTGCTCAGCGATGGAGCCGAAGTGCTGTTCGGGCCACTGACCCACCTTGAGTTCGAGGCCAAATGCCGGGGCGAAAACGTTGTCAGCCCCCTCGAACAGCGGCTCTACGTCCAGTTTCGCGACTGGCTCTCCAACAAAACTGTTCAGGAGCATATTCGCAACGGATACCCAAAACCAACCGTCAAGCGAAGAAATACCGGCTATGCGCTGGATGCGCTGCTCTCGTTTTGGAAAGAAGCTAGGCCTAATGAAAAATCAGGCTCCTCAACCTTCAACTTCGCTCACCTCATTGCCGGGTCGGAGGGGACACTTTGCTTCATTACCGAAGCCAAACTGAACCTGCTGCCACTTCCTCCTAAAGAAATTGCGTTGGTCTGTGCGCATTTTGTTACCATCCGGCAATCGCTCGAAGCTAACTTAGTGGCACTCGATCACGGCTGTTCAGCGTCAGAACTCGTCGATGATTATATTCTGCAACTGACTAAAACCAACATTGAGCAGGCTAAAAACCGTCATTTTGTGGAGCCCCACCCGGTAGAGGGCGATCCTAAGGCGATTCTGATGGTCGAATTTTTTGGCGATACCCGGGCTGGCGTTACGACCAAAGCCGAAGCGTTTGTAAGCGATCTGCAGGCCAAAACGCTGGGCTATGCCTATCCAACCCTGTTTGACGATGATACCAAAAAGCCCTGGGCGCTGCGCAAGGCCGGGTTAAGTGTCATGTACAACATTCCCGGTGACGAAAAGCCGGCCAACGTCATCGAAGATACGGCCGTTGATGTGCGCGACCTGCCCAATTATATCGACGAACTCGACCGCATGGCGTGGGAAAACCACGGACTGAAACTCGAATACTCGGCCCATGCGGGAGCGGGCGAAATTCACGTCCTGCCACTCATTAACCTGAAGACCGCTGCCGGACGTACTACGTTTCGGAACCTTCTGATGGATACGGCCCAACTGGTCAAAAAATACGGTGGTTCTCTGTCGGGCGAACATGGCGACGGGCGGCTGCGGGGCGAGTGCATCGCCTTCATGCTCGGCCCCGAAAACTACCAGCTTTGCAAGGATGTGAAAGCCCTCTGGGACCCGCACAATACGTTCAACCCCGGCAAGGTAGTTGACACACCCCCCATGAATGAGTCGCTGCGGTCGGAGGCTGATCAGGTAATGGAACCCCCCAAAACGCTGTTCGACTTTTCAGCGGTTGGTGGGATCCTGGAAGCGGCCGAAAAATGCTCCGGCTCCGGCGACTGCCGGAAAACCGAAATTTCAGGAGGAACCATGTGTCCCAGCTACATGGTGACCCGGCGCGAACGGGACACAACGCGGGGACGGGCCAATATTCTAAGGCACTTTTATAGCAATAGGGACAAGCCATCCAACCACGACTTTAAGACGGTTGAAGACGTACTGGATTTGTGTTTATCGTGCAAAGGCTGCACCTCGGAGTGCCCCAGCAGCGTGGACATGACGCGCATGAAAGCCGAATTCACCCAGCAGAAATATCACGAAACAGGCGTACCGCTGCGGGCCCGGCTGGTTGGTAATTTCACGCGGCTAATGTCGGTGGCGAGTTTGGTACCCTGGATATACAATGCCATTTATGACGCGCCCGCCCTGCGCCGGCTTGCCAACCGCGCCGTTGGTTTCCATCCCGACCGAACGATGCCGGAGTTAGGAAAAATGACCTTGAAAAAGTGGTTTGCCCGAACTAACAGGTCTATTTTCACCACCTCAATGCAAAACGATGGTGATCATCAATCACCGCAGCCTAACCAGGGCAATTTTGGAGGAACCGCAAGAGCGGTAAACCTTTTTTGTGACGAGTTTACTAATTATAATGACGTTGAGGTAGGGCAGAAAGCCACTCAGTTGCTGGAGCGTTTAGGCTATACCGTCACGATTCCCTACCACCTGGAAAGCGGACGAACGTACCTGTCGAAAGGCTTGGTAGAGGACGCCCGCGAAATTGCCATTCGGAACGTAACGTTGCTCAAAGACGTAGTAACCGACAATACACCTCTAATTGGCCTCGAGCCGTCGGCCATACTCACCTTCCGCGACGAATACCCTAATCTCGTTCCTGCCGAACTAAAAGCCGATGCCCGGCGCATTGCCAAAAACACGTTTCTATTCGAGGAGTGGCTGGCCCGAGAAGCTGGTGCTAACCGCATTGACCCGGGTCTGTTTACTTCGCAGGCGCGGCAGGTGATGGTACATGGCCACTGTCATCAGAAAGCCTTATCGTCGATGGAGCCGGTTAAAGCCGTTTTGTCACTACCGCCAAATTATGAAGTCCACCTAATTCCGTCGGGTTGCTGTGGCATGGCCGGGTCCTTTGGTTATGAAACAGAACACTATGACGTTTCCATGCAGATTGGCGAGCTGGTCCTGTTTCCGGCTGTTCGCAGGGCAATGCCTGAAGTGATTCTGTCGGCCGCCGGTACGTCGTGCCGCCATCAGATTAAGGATGGTACCGGTCGACAGGCCCAACATCCCGCCGAAATACTGTTCGATGCACTGACGTAACAAAGCGAGTTGAGCATATCCGTATTTTTCGCCGATTAGTCCAGGTAGCCACTATAAAAAACCTTTTCCGGCCCTGCTGGTTTTCCATAGACCAAAACATTCACAAGGATTATGGAAAACAACGCGAACCTCAGCGATGGCGCACAACAGGCAGATATCGTATCGGCTGAACATGCCGAAACGATGTTCAGCGCCGACCAGGCCGAAACCAACATGGTTAAGCTGGTAGATGGTAAGCTGACGCCCATTGGCGATACAAATGCTGACGTATCGGACGATATGCCCCGTATTCGTTTAGGCAGCGATGAAGAGCGGGCATTGGTCGGAGACGATAAGAAGAAATATGAAAATTCGGATGCGGCTCTGCGGGCAGGCAACGTCATAGATGTTTCCGTGATGCCGAATGATCCCATTGCCGTTGCCGACATTACGGGCAATCCGGATGCGGGTTCGGATGTTAACACCGGGTTGCCATCTGAAGCTGCACCCGACCAGACCGAAGCAGGTAAGGACAGCACACCAACGAGTTCCTTTGGCGCCTGGAATATGATTCCGGCCACGCCTGGCACCCCCGATCCTCTGCAGCCCGTACCGGGTATTCCCGAAACACCACCTTACAATCCGATTCCAGGTCCTGAAGTGCCTGAACTTCCGGGGTCACCCTCGCCAGGAACGCCCGAAATTCAGGAGCCACCCCAACCCGACCGATCGCACGAAATTAACGGCCGCAATTTTGTAACCTACACAGCGGGTATTGCTGGTGAGGATCCAGCGTTGGACGTAGAGCCAGGCGAAGCCGTACCGGGTAACCAGTATGAAGGGATGGGAACAGGACCTGAAGAGGGTATGAATGACAAGCCCGATACGGGTGACTCGGCTCATCGGTATGATGTGAGCGCTAAAGACGCTGACGAATACCAGCCTGGCGAACGTACTGAAGAGGCTAAG
>JAQBNX010000180.1 GCA_028288385.1 Spirosoma sp. | reverse complement strand
TTCGGTAGACGTAATCACGCGCTTTTTGTCGATGGGCATCGACGGAAAAGACAATGGTTTTGAACCCGTGGCAATCACAATATTTTTACCCTGAATGGTTTCTTCACTACCATCGGCTTTCACAATTTTGACCCTATGCGGGTCGACGAACGAACCGACCCCATAGAAGGTGTCGATTTTGTTTTTCTTCATCAGGAAAGCAATGCCCTTTTATTTCTGGTCAACAACGTACAGCTTCAGGTTAATCATCTGCGGCAAATAGACTTGTAAATCGGCGAGTTTAATGCCATGCTCGGCGAAGGTATGGGCCGCGTTATAATAATGTTCCGACGAGTCGAGGAGCGCCTTCGACGGAATGCAGCCGACGTTCAGGCACGTCCCGCCCAGCGCCGGGTATTTTTCAATAATGGCCGTTTTTAGTCCGAGCTGAGCGCAGCGAATTGCGCCCGTGTAGCCGCCCGGCCCCGAACCGATAATAATAACGTCGTATTCCATGTTTGCCGTTTTATGAGGGTTGCCAGAACCACAACCTGTTCTGGAGAAAAGCGTTGTAGCTGCAAATTTGGTTCAGAATTTGATTGCCCAAACCGATTTCCTTAAAATCGTGTTGGTGACTCCGTATGGCTCACTCTATTCGGGGCCAGTCTGTTTTGTTGTATGCGCTTCGTTTTGTTCTGTTTTATCGCTTTTAGCCTGATTGTCTGTGGGTGCCAAAACACGGCACCGCCAACCCAACCCAATGTGTATTACGACGTAGCGGGTTATGTGAAACGCCAGATCGCTGACCTTTCGGCCCGAAAACCACTTATTACGAAAACACTGCGGATGAATACAAAAACGAGTCGGCAGAATACCCGAGACGTGAACTGGACCCGCGAACTCGAATTATTTAGCCAGGCCGACATCAATAAACAAGCTCTCCGCAGCAGTTACCAGATTACCCGGCCTGACTCACTGACGTACCAGTACACCCTGAAAAAATCGGAGGAGAAGCTAACGGTACGTTCCCTGCGGGTGCAGCTGGATTCGGCAACGCGCCAGCCCCGCCTGATTGAAGCGGTGCTGCAAACCGATAATGCGCTGTATGGTTCTGAGCGGCACGTTTGGATGGAAAGCGGACTGGCCCGCAACGGCTGGCAGGTGCAGCGCTACAAGGTATCGGGTTTCCAGAAACTACCGTATTTCGATAAAAGTGAATTTGCAGTTGAGGGAGTGGTGCAGTAGGCAAACAGACGCCAGCGCAGCTATACCTTAGCTGCGCTGGCGTCTGTTCGTTTGTTCAATACTACGTTAGTTGTGATGTTCCCGGCTTTCTACATCTTCGTCAACATTGACAAAGCTGCCTGTCACCGCGACTTTTTACTGTTGAATTTATTGTGTCACTAATACTTAATTAGTTTCAGTTGCGTAAAGCAGCATGCTCACTGGCAGGAACGGGCGGTGGGGGTGGCGGAGGTGGTAGTGTCTGTATCCGTATTGTCTGCTGACTCGAACTGGCTTCAACAATAGCATCTTTGGGGTATTTACTAAACTCGTTGAATGAGACCTCATTGCCATCGACAACAAAGTGTTTGAACCGTTTTTGTAAATCGGCATTATTAGTTGGAAACGAGAAAAAGGCAGACAATTTACCATTAGCAGTTGCTTTCCCCTCACTCAACTGAAAATTGATTGGCAAATTATACTGGACATTCACCGCTTTGCCACTCTGCTTTCCTGGAACCCAGCGCGGCATGCCCGACACCACCCGAACGGCTTCTTCATCGGCTCCAAAACCGATTCCCTTTAAAATTTTAACATCGGCGATTTCGCCCGATTTGGTCACGACAAAATTTACAAACACCTTTCCCTGAACACTGGCCTTCCTGGCGGCTTCGGGATATTTTAGGTGCTGGCTTAAGTACGGGCCTAAATTTTTTAGGCCGCCCTGAAATTCGGGCTGCTCTTCAACAACAGTAAATACGTTGCCGTCGACACCCGCCACTCGGGCAGACTGGTTGAGAACTGCCGGACGTTCAGTCTGAGTTACATCCCGGTCAGGTTGCGTGCACAGGGTGAGCAAGCCAGCCAGCGGCATCACGAGGGCATAGCCAAGCAGCGCCCGGCGATTGGATGCAGGTTTTTGAAGCATAACGATACGTTGTTTTAGGGTTGAAACAGAAACAAAAGGGGTGGTGAGCATAGTCGCCGGTACGTTGAGCGCGTAGGCAACCAGCTGCCGGGCGTAGTCAGGGTGGGAGGCCATACGGGTAACGGCTTCGTCGGCCAAGAACTCATGAACTTCTTGCAAACTGCGTTTATACAACCATAGTACCGGGTTGAACCAAAATGCGGCCCGCGCTATCTCGATAAACAGAATGTCAATGGTGTGATGCTGGCAAATGTGGGCTTCTTCGTGCCGGATCAGCGCGTCCGGCTTGGTAAGGGCGTCGGTCTGGTTCAGCACTAAATATCGGCCAAACGAAAACGAGGTGATGCTGTCGTTTGGAAGATAGACGAGCCGATAATTCAGCCCCTGTTGCACCTGGCGTTGCCGGACCGTACCAGTCATGATGAGCCGACGTACTGTCCAGGCGTTCAGTACCAGTCGAATAAGCATTGCAGCAACGCCAAGGCCATATATCACCCAGATCCATTCATAAGCCGTGAGGTCGTTTGTCTGAGCCGTTGCGTTCTCGCTTATCACGAAGGTTGGCAGGGTAAGTGTACCGCCCGGCAGTACGTTTGTTGCCTTTCCCGGCAGTTCAATCAGGGGCATAACAAAAGACAGTCCGACCGACGCTAACAGATAGGCCCGGTTTAACCCAAAGAATGTATTTCGGCGCAGCATTAGCCAGTAACAGCTGTAGAACAGTATCAGATAGAGACTGGCGTTGAGGAAGTAGGCGAGGGCGTTCATTGCTTTTTCGTGGTGATTATGATGACGCCATTCTTTCCTTTTTCTCCGTATGTCCCTGCGGATACATCTTTGAGAACACTCACGCTCTCGATGTTTTTCGGGTTAATACCGTTTAGGGTATCAGATGGTGCTTCCACTCCGTCAACGATGTAAAGTGGTTTAGCGCCCAGTTCTCCCAGTGGCCCTGTGCCGCGTATGGTTACAGCCGTAGAATTAACGTGTGGCTGATTCAGAAAGGTGTTAGATGGGGTTGTTGGGAAATCACCCGTAGAGCTTCCAGTAGGTTCGGAAACAGGCTCAACCTGCCCCGTTCGTTTATCTTCCCGTTTTTCCAGTTCAAACTGAATGGGGAGGTTATACATGACCGACACTGGCTTACCATTTTGTTTACCCGGTATCCAGTTCGGCATTCGACTCACCACCCGAACGGCCTCTTCGTCGCAGCCAAAACCAATACCTTTCAGAATACGTAAATCCTGGATGGTACCCGTTTCCGTCACAACAAACTGCACAAACACGCGACCCTTTACATTTGCCTGTTGTGCTCTGGCAGGATAACGCAGATTTTTCATCAGGTATGTTCCTAGCGCGCTCATTCCACCCGGGAACTCGGGTACTTGCTCAACAACTGTGTACACTTCACCTTTTTGACCGGTGATTGTTGTTGAATCCAATACTGCACTTCTGGGTGCAGATTCGTAAGCAGTTACGACTACTTCATCCAATGCCACCGAATTGGCCATTAGAACGTCGACTGTCTTTCTTCCCTTAATAGGTACTATCCGCGTAGTAAAACCCATAAAACTTACGACTAATGATCCATTCGTTGGCACATTGTTTAAAATGTAGCGCCCCCAAGCGTCGGTTGTGGTACCAGTTTTGGTGTCTTTGATCACTATGATTGCGCCCGGTAGCGGTTTCCCATTAGCACCCGTCACCCGTCCCGACACCGTTAAAGTCATTTCGTTGGTCGCCTGCTCCATAACGGTTGCGATCTCCTCCCGCGCCGTGGTCATTGCCAGTAGCGCTAAGGTCAGCGGTAATACCAGTACGTACTTACCTAAGGCCCAACGGTTAGTGGCCCGCTGATGTAGCATCTGAATGCGCTGTTTAAGCAACGACGGGTTAAAGAAGCCATTGGTCAGTATATCGGGCCGGACGCCGAACGTGTATTCTACTAAGAACTGAGCGTAGTCGGGTTGATGACTGATGGCCTGCTTACCTGACGCGGCCCGATCGGCCAGAAACTCGTGAACGTGCCGCAACGTCTGCTCCAGCAAAGCCAGGCTCAATACCGGCCAGAACAAGACCCGCAGCATGGCTAACCCTACTACGTCGGTGCTGTGGTGCTGCCGGACATGCACGAGTTCGTGTTGGAGAATCAGGTCGTTTCCGACATCGGCTGGGTTTAGCACAACGTAATGGAAAAACGAGAAGGTAGGCGTTGCCGGGTTATGTGGCCGTACCACTACGTACTCATCGCGTACCTGCCGCTCTGACTGCCGGATTAGCCGAAGCACCCGGCCCCATTGCAAAGCCAGTCGCAGGAGCAGAATAAGCGCTACCAGTCCGTAGGCCCAGGCACTCAGATGCATCCAGTCGGGCCCGGTAGGTTCAACTGGTGCTGTAGCGGTGACAGAAACGGGCAAGGCCATTACGCCTAACGGAACAGGGATAGTCTCAGCCGTTTGGCTTGGTAAACTCGCCAGCGGCAGGGCTAATGCCAGCACCGTCGACAGTAATAAATAAGCCCGATTTAGCTTCAGGAACGTGTGTCGGCGCAGGAACAGCCAGTAGCAGCCCGCGAACAGCAAACCGTAAAGGTTGGCTTTCAGGAAATAGTCAAGGGCGCTCATTGGTCTTTCTTTTTGTTGAGCAGGTTAATGATTTCGTCGGCCTCCTTAAGACTGATGTTCTTTTCATTCACAAAAAACGACACCAGCTTTTTGAGTGAATTGTCGAAGTAGTTGCTCATTAGTTGCTCGGTCTGAAATCTGCGGTATTCTTCTTCCGTAATCAGCGGATAGTATTCGTGCGTTTTTCCATAGGCCGTGTAGCCAACCAGGCCTTTTTTCTCTAGAATTCGAATGATAGTCGAGACCGTGTTATAGGCCGGTTTGGTGGGGGCGTCGGACTCTGTTTCAGTGTTACGTTCTGCACCGGGCAGCTCGGCGAGTATGTCTTTAACAAAGCCTTTTCTAAGCTGCCAGAGTACGCGCATAATTTCTTCTTCAGCTTTGGTGAGTTCGCGAACAGGCATAAGTTTTGGGTGATGAGTAAGTTATTAGGGCGAAAGCTATAACTAATTACTTAGTTTCACAACTAATCTGTTAGTTATTTTTTTGAAAAAAATAGCGCTGCCAAATGGAGCGCTACGTGTGTCGGTCAACATTTAAGACATCAAAATGCTATCTGTTACCGCATATCCTCAAGGTTTAGCCAGTATAGGCCCGCAAAGAGTATACTGAAAAACACCCCAAAGGACGTATTGAGCGCACCAAACCCAACCAGTACGATCGGCAGAATTAATCCAATGATGACACCGGCAACATAGACCCAAAAGCCCACCCGGCGCAGCTGAAACATAAGAAGGGCACCCAGCAGTGTGAGCAGAGAATACGGAAACTGCGCTATGGATAACAGTCGGATCAGGGCTGGATCGGTAGGCATATTTTCGGCACCGGCAGACCGGTCTTCAAAATACTCTTTGGGGAGTTGTTTGCGCTGTTCAGGGGTGTACGTTCGCTCGATGCGTGGCGTGGCCGATGCCGAATCGGTTTGCACCAGCGTCATGATCGCATCAAACAGGCTGAGGGCACTGCCAATAAAGGTAAGAATGCAGAGCAACGTCAGAAATTGCGAACGTACCGGTAGTCCGTCATTACGGCGTTCAGCGGGTGTTGGTTCCATAGGGAGCGTGAAGAAGCAGAATGCCATTTGAAGCCATACCGGTGGGGAGAAGTCCACCAAGTCTGGTTGTCAGGCTACGTAATCAAAAACCTTATTAGAGCGGGAGAGTTTCTTACGTGCTAACAAAACAACATATTATGACGCTTCAGCAACTGACCGAACAGATTCGGACTAAAGCTACCCACGCCGACAGCATTAATGCTACGGCCAAAATAGTAACAGATCAGGGGGTTGTTTACATCGAAGCCACCCAGTCGCCTGCCATGGTT
>JAQBNX010000169.1 GCA_028288385.1 Spirosoma sp. | reverse complement strand
ATCGGTCAATTGGGGTAGTCAAGACCTATTGAACATAACGGCCTGGCGTTCGGCAGGAAGAATTGGCGATCTGACTTGAGTAATTAGCCATTCAAACGCATTTTTTTCTGAATCCGTAGTGATGGTCAGAAATTGCCGGTCCTTAGCTATCAACTAAGGCCCTAAAACCTGGAACAGATTTAATTGGGTACTACAAGTCAGCCAAACGATTAGGTATAGTTGGATGGGCCTGGGGGCTGGATCTCCAGCCGCAATTTTCCAGTACAACTTATCCGTGCTCGCTGTGGCGTGACCATAAATATGATTACAAAAGTAACTAGGTACTCCATAATAGATCATGCGTGTACCGGTTTGGGTAACCCACCGGGGCGACTCAACGAAAGGAAATTTAGTGCTGAAGATAAATCGAGTTAAGAATTAATAACTAACTAGTTAAACGTATACAACGATGAATACACGCTCATTAGCTTCTTTATCGCTGCTGTTACCCTCCATTGCGGCTCCCATATATACTGATGCAAACGGACTATTCATTGCTCAGATTGAACACGTACTTGGCACCTCGTTAGTGCTGAAAGTAGTAGCAACCTCAGTAGCCGTAGCCCGACAAGCGGAAGGGGTTCTGTTAGCCGAAATAGACCGGCTCGAAGCTATCCTGAGTTGTTACCGACCCGAGAGCGAGTTCAGCCGGTGGTTAGATGCTCGGCTTGGCGAACCAATTCCGGTTTCTGATGATCTATTTACGGTACTGACCCAATTTGACAACTGGCATCGACAAACAGACGGAGCCATTAGCGCAGCCGCCGAACACATCAGTCAACTGTGGCAGAAAGCTGCTCAGTTGGGTCAGCTACCCGCCGAAACCGACCGCCAGCGGGTTATTGCCGAAGCGGAGCAAATCCACTGGCAACTTGACTCCAGCCTCCAAACGGCAACTCGCTTAAGCAAGGCTACACTGCGACTGAACACATTTGCCAAAAGCTACATCCTGGACCGGGCAGCTAATGCCGTCCTGCAAGTGCCCGGCGTGAGCGCGGTGGTGCTAAACGGCGGGGGCGATATCGTGGCGCGGGGTAACTGGCAGGAGCCGGTGGCCGTAGCTAATCCCCGGGACGATGCAGAAAACGCTGACCCTTTGGTCCGCATAGCGGTGCAAGATCGCGCTATAGCTACCAGTGGTAACTACCGGCGTAGATGGCAGATAGGTTCCGATTGGGTCTCGCACATCATGGACCCGCGCACAGGCCTGCCTGCGCATGACATAATCAGCGCGACAGTACTACACCCCAACGCCGTAACGGCCGGTGCATTGGCCACCGCCTTTAACATACTAACACCGTCAGAAAGTGCCTTGCTGGCGGCTCAACGGCCTGGTACGGAGTATCTGCTGGTTAACCGCGATGGGCAAGCCATAACCAGCGCAGGCTGGCCAGGCAGTACGTCAGCGTCGTCCAAGAATGCGCCGGCATTCGTTAAAACGCCGTTGACAACGGCACATTTGCTCTACATTTCGGCTAAAGACAAACTGTGGAACCCTAGTCAGGAACTGCTGATTTCGTTTGAACTGGCCCGCTTTGAAGGAAGGTCGCACCGGCCGTTTGTGGCCGTCTGGATCGAGGATGAAACCGGAAAGCCCGTGCGGCAGTTGGCCCTGTGGTATAACAAACCCCGCTGGCTGCGCGAGTTGCGCGAGTGGTCCAACCTGCGCACCGACGATGCCGAGTCCGTTACAAGCGCAACCCGTTCGCCGGGTCAGTACTCGCTTGTCTGGGATGGAAAGGACGACGGCGGACAGTTGGTGAAACAAGGCAAATATACCGTGATGATCGAAGCCGCCCGCGAACACGGAAGCTACCAGTTGATTCGACAAACGATGGATTTCAATGGAAAAGTCAAACAACAACCCCTCAACGGCAATGTCGAAATCGCAGCAGCAGCCCTGGATTACCGCGAAAAATCAGCGACTCGCTAACGGGCAACTGACAGATAAGCAAACAAATCGGACTACACCATCGCCCAGTCTGCGCTGGACTGGGGTAGTGCGTTGGTTACACCTTTACCTGTCGGTGGTGAGCTTTGCTATCGTCTTATTTTTCGCCATAACGGGTTTGACGCTCAATCATGCCGACTGGTTTGATGATGCATCGAAAACGAATGAGTATAGGGGCCAGTTGAACTCTGCCTGGGTAAAAGGCACCGATACGGCCACGGTTAATAAACTAGCTATTGTCGAGTACCTCCGGTCATCGCACAGGATTAGGGGATCTGTGACTGAGGTCAGGAGCGATGACCGTCAGTGTGCTATTTCGTTTCGGGGGCCTGGCTATTCGGCCGATGTAAACATCGATCGTCTTACGGGGACGTACCAGTTGACCGAAACTAACATGGGGCTGGTGGCCGTGCTGAACGACCTGCATAAAGGTCGCGACACGGGCCGTGGCTGGGCCTGGGTAATCGACGTAGCCGCTGTGTTTATGACATTGGTATCAACTACTGGATTGTTGCTGCTTCTTTTTATTAAAAAACGACGGACCAGCGGAATGCTCTGGGTGCTCATCGGCTTAGCAGCGAGTGCCTTATTGTACGTATGGTTGGTAGCTTAGTCATATTTTCCTGGCAGTGCACGGCGAACGCCGGATGGCTGCTGGGTTGGTCAGTCCTAGATTTTTGTGGGGTGTTTTGGTTAGCACACACGGTGTAAGTGGAAGCTTATGAAGGAGTCGGATCGTGGGGTTCCATCGTATCCAGGACTGCTTCGGGATGCACATCGGTGGCCAGTTCAGTAAGCTCCGGATCGTAAGCGGTTGGAATCTCTAGCTTTTTAGCGATAACCGTTACCAGGGTGACCACTACTGACGGTGGCCGTTAACCTACGTAGTTGGGGTCAGCTATTTGAGGACCTGTTCTATTGGGCTTAATTTCGGGTAATGGCTACCCTCATTTATTTAGTGACGGTCAGGGACTGGTCGCTTATGATGTGTTGTAATTCGCAATATAGACCCCTATGGTGCACGCTAATGCTTACAGTAGTCGAGCCATATCAGGCGCTTTTAGTAGCTTGATTACAGACGGGTCAATCAATAGTCAATGGGAATAATTGACAGAAAAACGATACATTGACAAATGGATTACGAGCCAATCGAAGTAGTCTCCTTTTCATCATACTTAAAACCTGCTAACCAATGAAAAAACAGTTCTTCTTCATGCTGATTAGTTCAGTTCTCAGTGCAGCATCATCCGTAATGGCGCAAACAGTTGATTTAAAGCCAGTGTGGGAATCGGATACAACATTACGAACGCCCGAATGTGTGTTAGTCGATCCAGACAAGAACGTGTTATACGTAGCGTGTATCAACGGAAACCCGACCATGGAAAACAAAGGCAGTTACGTGGCTAAACTGAGCTCGGATGGTAAGGTGATCCAACTAAAATTTACTGAAAACCTCAATTCTACCAAAGGAATGGGTATCCTGAGGGATAAATTATACGTAACCGAAATGACTCAGGTGGTGGAAATAGCCCTGGCTACCGGTAAGATACTCAACCGGTACCCCATTGAAGGCGCAAAATTTCTTAATGATATCGCCATTGATACCCAGAAACAGGTGGTGTACGTATCCGATTCTAACGATAGCAAAGTGTGGGCCTTAACGAATGGGAAAGCCAGTCTCGTATTAGCCGATGCTCCTCTTAAAGGTTGCAATGGGCTGTTGTTTGAAAATAATCGATTGCTAATCGGAAACGGAGACGGATCACTGCTCTCTATGGATCCGGCGACTAAGAAACTGAGCACAATAGCCAAGGGCATGGGAGGTATTGATGGCATTGTGGCTTTGGGCAATAAGAATTATATGGTTACCGAGTGGGGAGGCAAGATTTGGTACGTCCGGGCAGACGGTACTACTGAGCTAAAAGCAGACACCTCAAAAGAAAAAATCAACTCGGCAGACATTGGGTATAATCCAAAAACCAAGATGCTATTCGTGCCAACTTTCTTCCACAACACGGTAAAAGCTTATTCCCTTAAATAACCCGTTGTTTACAATAGGAGGTCGAATTGGACCAGGGTCCAACGGCCTCCTGTTTTTTGCCAGCTTCACTACGCTTCAATCGGTCCCTGAACTTGTGTTCTCCCTATGGGCACAACTTTTACTGTCTTTATGGAATTACCACAGCCTCTTCCCGCCCACCACGACACGCTACGTGTATATCAGTAGTCCACTCTTCAGTAGGGGAATACCGATAGTCATAAATGATTTTCCCCTTTTCCGTATTAACAGATATGTACTCATCCTGTTGAATCCAGTCTGAGTAAAGCAAGGGCCCTTTCGTGTTGTCGGCACTCTCTTCATAAACTCGGATGATAGCCCGTGTCTTACCCTTTATATACCCTTTCTCAACAGCAGAGAGAGTTATTGCTGTCCAGGAGGAGAGAAATAGGAGAGTAGCAATAAGGGTTAAAAGAGTTACCACTCTGGGAGGCTTTTTTAACCAGTTCATATAGGTAGAGATTTAATTGTACGTTCCATTAGTTAACCAATATATAACTATATTAGTTAACTAGAGTTTAGCGCTGATATGGTATTCTGCGTCTTGTTGGCCTACTTCGACTGAATAGTAATGTTAATAAGGCTTCAAATAAATTTCAATTGAAAAGCAGACCACCCCGCCCATCTGTC
>JAQBNX010000803.1 GCA_028288385.1 Spirosoma sp. | reverse complement strand
GCAGAAACGAACGAGCTTTCCCGCTTTCGTCAGATCTTCCTTCAGTTGAGTCACATGGCTGTTCACGACACCGCCGCCGTCAATCTCATCGAGAACGCGATACTCGAATTGAGGAACGCGCTCTGACGATGCCACTGGGGCAGTGTGCAATGACGGCTTGACCTGGGGTGATCCCGACTTCAGGCTGAGGTGACCGGGGTGTCCCAACCGTTGAGAACGATGGGGGCTCCTGGAGTCCACAGCAGACGCGAGGGCCCACTTTCGCCGGAGAGCTCGATCAGCAGCGGCTTGCCAGCCTCTGCCGCGTCGGTCAATTCATTGGTTTGGCGGTCGAACTCGTCATCACTGAAGTAGAAGGTTTGGCCGGCGAAGATAATGTGTGACACGGAGCCTCCCTAGGGCTAGAGCACCGAGAGTACGACCAGGTGGACCGCTGCACCAGGTCCGTGCTGATCGATTCGCAAGCTGAGGTCGGAGAAGTCCGCGAACGATCCGCATTGACGGCAGACCAGCACTGACGCGTCCTCCTCAGTCTCGACAGGCTCGAGGCGCCCAAGACAATTCGGACACGGCGGCAGGTCTTCGATGAGGTCATCCATTCCACGATCGTGGCGTCTCTCGCTGGACCGCGTTTGAGTTATCCCCAAGGCGTTTGATCCTCCCGCGGGGCGGACCTCGCCGACATGGGAGAGGCCCCTGCGCGCTGCGCAGGGGCCTTGCTTCAGTGCGCGACCATCCTGACCCGGTCGCCTTGCTCTTCAAGCAAGAGGGCGTGCCGAGCAGCCTGGAACCAGTTGGTGAACCGGAGACCTTGTACGAGGTCCCAAGCACCCGAGGTAGCCTCGGTGATGGCTTCGACGCGGAACAAGCCGTCCGAGCCGAGCATGGCTGCCAATTCTCGGGCCTCGGGCGAATCTGCGTCCGGCACGAACACCGCGTGGCCGACGACGAAGTCGAGGGCGCGCATATCGCTGTCGATCAGCCACTACAGGATGGTCGCCCGGGTGTTCATCGGCAGCCCTCGCCGCGGATGACGGCCGGTCCGTACCCATCGAGGGTGGCGGTCAGGTGGGCGGCGAGGTTCACCACGCGCCAGACGCCATCGATGAGGACCCGGCGGATTCGGGATGGTGGGAATGTTGGGCCCTTCCTAGACGGTGGCGCTGGTGCGGGCGAAGTTGTCCGTGGTGGCCGTGTTCGAGCCGGTCACGATCCCGTGCCAGGTGCCGTTGTAGCTGGTGTCGGTTGCCGTGACTTGCGTGACTTCGTCGACCTTGCAGGTGATCGAGGAGTGCGGAAGCGGGTCGCCGCGGCCGCGCCGCCCGCGCAGTGTCGCTGGCCATCATTACCCTCAGTGCATGCCGTACGAGCCGATCTTTGCCGAAGGTCATCATCTAGGTACTTCTCACGAGGTGGAGGACGCCGTCACTGGCCATGTGTTCGAGGACGGCACGAACGCGCTCAAAGGGCATGCCGCTTGGCGGTGGGTCGATGAGGCTGACGCAGAAGGGTCGGCCGACTACAGCTATGAGCCACCTCCCGAGCTCACGCCCGAGGAACGCCAGGCCGCGGAGTTCGTTGCCGCAGCCCTTCTCGCGGGCATCGTATTGGCGGTCGAGGCAGCCTCGCCGCACGTCGCGCGCTGGTGGCGTGACAAGGCATCTCCAGCCTTGCGCCGCGCACGGGGGCGACTGTTCCGACGAACGCGGCGCCGACGCTCGCCCGCGGCTGTGCCAGCTCCCTCCCGCTTTATCGCCTCGACCGCGGGCGTGGAGGAAGTACTCGCCGACACGACGATTGTCATGAGTCGAGCAGAGTGGGAGCACCGTTTCAACCTGATGCTCGCGGCGGATCACTTGGCTAACGCGCAGCGCCAGATTCTTGAGACGGCGCGGATTGAAGAGTCGCCGCTCCCCACGAAGGCGGTCGAGCCAGCCGAGATGCTCACGGCTCGGCAGTTCGCCAACGAGGTGAGGCGCGTGATTGAGGCTAATCCGGCAATGCTCACCAGTGAGACGGCTACGGAACTGATGAAGGTCCTCGAAACGGCGACTGCTGAGCCAGAGCACGCCCGTCGTCTCATGCTGGAGTAGGAGCGACCGATGGCCGAATCCATAGATTGGCAGCGTCTCGCTGATGCAGTTGAGGCCGCCTGCGCCGCGCTCATGCGTCCTGGCGAGTCGATTGAAGATCTTGAGCAGACAGTCCCTGCGCGCGCAGGCCTGTACGTCATCCACGGATCCGAACGTGCGCGGCAGGCATTGGGCCTCGAGGAGGACGGGGGGGCAAGTGTGCCGCTCTATGTCGGGAAGGCTGAGCGAAGCCTTCGGTCCCGCGACCTCCGCGGCCATTTCTCCACTGGGAAGACCGGATCATCGACAGTGCGGCGTTCGCTAGCCGCGCTCCTATCGAAAACCCTCGACATCTCAGCCCGCCCGCGCAATCCCGACAAACCAGAGCGATTTTCGAACTACGGGCTGGAGGCCGAGTCTGATGCCCGCCTCACGGAATGGATGGGCGCCAACCTGACGCTTGCCTACTGGGTGAAGGAGGCGGACCTCGTCCTGGACCAGATCGAGACTGCTGTCATCAGCCGCTGGCAACCCGTGCTGAACCTCGACAAAGTCCTAGCTCCCGACGCGCGGCTGAAGTCGCTTCGCGCGGTCCTGGCGACCCAGGCCCGGCAGTGGGCTGAGGAGCAGGCAATGCGCTGACCGACCCGAGGGTTCGAGGTCGACACTCAAGTTGAAGCCCCTGCACGCGAACGTGCAGGGGCTGGTCAGGCGGAGACTACTCGGGTGATTGCGCCGTGTTCTTCGAGGAGGAGCGCGTGCCGGGCCGCTTGGAACCAGTTCGTGAAACGCATGTCATTCACGATCCGCCAGGCGGGCGTCGTTGCAACTGTGATCTCTTCGACGCGGAACGGGCCCTCGGAGTCGATCATGGTGGCGAGCTCGCGTGCAGCCGCGGAACTCGGGACGAGCACCGCGTGTCCGACGACGATGTCCACACCGCGCATCTCCGGCTCGAGCTTCCACCACAGGACGGTCGCTCGTGCGTTGATCGGCAGCCCGCGCACTTTGCCTTCCTCGTTGACGTACAACGTGAAGGACGGTTCGCGGATCGAAATCCCCTCGACGTAGCCGTCGACGGCTTCCTGATAGTCGGCGAAGCTTTCGTACTCCACCTCGACCGCAGGTAGCCATGTGTCCTGCGGGATGAAAATGCCCTTTTCCATCGGTCGTGCCCTTCTCTCATGGGGTTGGTCTCTCCCGTCGCGGTGTGCGACGGGAGAGGTGGCCCCACGGGAGCGGCTCGGTGAGATGCCCGGGCCGGAGCGGAGAGTCGGTGCTCTCACGCTCTCGGCCCGGGTTGTTACTAGCTCGACGGATCCGTTCGCTTGGTACCGCGGGGCTTGCCCTCGGTGTCCGCGGCGAAGATCGCAGCAATCGCGTTGCGTTTGGTCTGCGCCTCGCGTTCGATCTCGGCCCGAACCGTCTCGGCGCGAGCCAGGACGGACGGGTCGTTCTTCGCACGGTCAATCCATGCTTCGAGCGCGATCCGGATCTCTTCGGTCACCGTGCGGTCGTTGAGCTGCGCGATGACATCGAGCTGTGCCCGCAGGTCATCCGACATTCGGACGGCCAGGGTGCGAAAGGGTCCTGCTGTACCTGGCAGCAGGGTTGGTGGTGACGACTCGCTCATGGTGGGCGACCTCCTCATCGTTGGTGCGGCCGGCGAACCGGGCGGGCTCCTGGTTCGGAGGCCGCAGGGCGATGAGGAATAGCCGGGAGTATGCGCTTTCCGGCGCAGGTGTCAATATTCCAGTCGGGACATTCCGTCGCGCTGCTGTCGAGCGCCGATTAGACCGCCTCGACGATGAGTGGACCGATCGCAGCCCATACTGCTGGAGCGCTGGATGGTTGCAATCTCCTTTAGTTCGTCACCGAACTTTCAACAGCGCGCGAGCCGAACACGGCAGCCTCGAACGAAGACAGGGCTCCTAGAGAGATGCCAGGCAGCTCTCGAAGATGGCGACGTATAGCGGTCTGCGACGAGATCAATGCGGCCCAGGCGTCGCGCTCCGTCGGGATGGGTACCCGGATCTTCTTCACGCCGTCGATGTATAGGCGACGGCGAACAGCCCCTCGACTCTCGCGGTTGATTTCCACTCTTCCCTGCTCACTTTTCAGGAACATTAGGAGGTACTCGGCGTCGAAAGGCGCGTCCTCGGTCAACCGGAAGATCGTGTAGTCGGGGCTCACCCATCCCGCCTCTTCTTCGCGGCGGCACAGCGCTATAGAGCCCACGTTCACACGCATCGGGTTGAAGACGAAGTCGCCCAACTGCAACTCGCGGTACCGCGAGGTGTCCTTTGCGGGTGCACCCTTGAACGGTGCAAGGCCACCGTCATTGCTGACTCCGACAAAACGGTTCGGCTCCCGACTGCCGGCGCGTGCTCCGGCCTCGACTACCCAATCGCCGATCTCCAGAGCATCTGTGAGGGGATAGTCGGCAAGGTTCGCGTGCACATCGGCAAGTTCCTGCGTCAGCTCGATCAAGGTCGCGAGCCTCGTCTCCAGGCTCTCGATGCGGTCTCCAGCCGCGGAAGCGTCGCTCACCTCGCCTGATCCCGGCCAAGGGATATCGAGGTCGAAGCCGCGCTCGACAATCGTTTCGTAGTCGATCTCCCATGAATAGGCGTCGGCGACGCCGTCCACCAGCCATGCCTCGACGTCAGCGAGCGCGACCGAGGTTAAGGGGTTCGTCTTGCTGTAGGACCGCTTCCCTTGGGGAGAAGGCACCTGGTAGTAGCGGATGGATTGAGTGTGGCCGGACTTATTGAAGAAGATCAGGTTGGTCCTGGTGTCCGCCGCCGTGGGGAACACTCCGGTAGGAAGGCGCACGATTGCGGTCACGTTGAACTCGTTGACCAGCCGACGGCGAACCGTCGAAAAAGCGGTCTCAGTTCGGTAGAGAATCCCGTCCGGCAGGACGATCGCGGCACGTCCGTTGTCCCGGAGCTTCGCCATGCAGTGTTGCAGAAAAAGCAGTTCGGTCGCGGCCGAGCGGCTCGGAAAGTTCTGCTGCACTTGCGGGTTCTCAGTTCCGCCGAATGGCGGGTTCGTGAGGATGATCGACACCTGCTCACTTGGCGCTATGTTCCTAGCATCCTGTTCGAGGGTGTTTCGTCGGACGATCTGCGGATCCTCGACCCCGTGGAGGATGAGATTCATCGTGCCCACGAGCGCGGCGATCTCTCCGGACTCCTGCCCGTAGAAGCTCCCGGAATTGAAGAGTGTTGCCTGCTCTTTGGTCTTCACATACGGAGCGACATGGGTAGCAGATTCAACGAGGAAGCCGCCGGAACCTGCGCACGGATCGTAAACGGATTCCCCGAGTTGTGGATCGATGATCCGAACCATTGACTCGACGACCGGTCGCGGTGTGTAGAACTCCCCGGACCAGCCGGCATCCGCAGTTTGAGCCAGCAGCTGCTCATAGATGACGCTCATCGCATGGTGGTTTTCAAGCGCGTGGAAGTCGATCGAATCGACAATGGCGACGACTTCTTTCAGCGAATAGCCCGACTTCATCACGGTGCGGATCTCGGCGAAGATGGCTGACACTCGCTCGGCACGAGCCGTTCCGGACAGCCCCCGCAAGTAGGGGAGCAGGTCTTCAGAGACGAAAGATATGAGCTTGTCGCCCGTTAGGTCGCGCGACCTCGCCCACTTGCGCCATCGATACTCCGGCTGAAGGAGTGGCCGATAGATCGAGCCGTCGATCGCCGCGATTGTTTCCCGCTCTTCTTCCACGGAGTCGAACACCTTGAGGAAGAGGAGCCACGTGAGCTGCTCGAGATACTTCAGCGCGTTCTTGGTGTTGTCGTCCGCGCGCATCTTGTCCGATGCCGACTTTATTTTTCCTTGTAGATCGGAAAGCGTCATGATTCCTGTTCCTTGTCGAAGAGCGCAACCTGGACGGCGCGCAGGAATTCACCGGTAGCTGCGGGCCCACCACATAGGGCGGCAACGCCGAGCACGCCGCCCCAATCTGAAACGAAGGGGCTCAGTCCGAAAATCTCGCTCGTTGCTATCTCGTTCACGCCGCCCAGGCGAAACTTGTCAAGCACGGCGCGAATGAACGCTTCGGGGAGCTGCGGGTAGTCGGTCGTGAGCCTCGTCTCAGCGGCGGTTGCGCGAGCTCCCAGCCCGACGAGCGGCTCGTCGAAAGCTACTGCCGCCAGGAGGTCGAATCCATCGACGTCTGACCGAGCAAGCACCAGCGAGAGCAACTCCGGCGTCACCTGGCGCACCGCGAGGTGCTCCTCCAGAGTTGTCCGTGTTTGGCGCATCTGCCACGTCGAGCGGAGCTCTCCGATCGATTGAACCCTCTCGAGGATGGCCGCGCGCGCTCGCGCGAGATATTCCGGTGGGCGAAGGATGTGCCCGTTCCCCAGATCCACCTCGACTTCCTCCGAGATCGAAACCTCGACACCCGAAATCTTCAATCGGCGTTCCCCCTGAGAGGGTCGGCGCAAGGCGACAATCATCTGCCCGGCCTCGGACGAGGCTGTGTCCACCCGTAGATGGCGACGGGTGTAGCCGCTTGCCGTCACGAAGACGTCGACCACCGCTGTGGGGAGGGAGCCGATGGAGAACGCGCCGTCCTCGTTTGTCTGAATCTCGGCCAGCAGGCGGCCGCTTAGGCGCACTGAGATCGAGGCGCCGGGGATTAGGTCGCCCGATTCGTCATCGCGGACGGATCCCGCTATGACTGCCTCACCCGTAAGGGGCCCCTGCACGCTCGGCTGGGCGGGCAGGTCCCAGTCATCGAAGAGT
>JAQBNX010000158.1 GCA_028288385.1 Spirosoma sp. | reverse complement strand
AGGGAGCACTAATTCAGGCAAGGCTGATCCGGTCGACGGCTCTTAGGAGCTACCGGGCTGGAGAGATCGACTACGTCGAGTTTTTTCAGGCTATCCAGCAGGCTTTCCTTATCGAAGAAGACTACCTTAATGCGGTCTTCAATTACTCAAACCTTATTATTCAAACAGAACAGCTAATGGGCTTATAACCAGAAGCCAGGCCCCCGTTTCTGTTTGATATTCCTATGTTCGACTCAATATGAACCGATTCATTATAAGTTGCTTGATTAGTTTCCTGGCTGGCTGCACCGACAAGGGCAAGTCTGAAAGCGACGAAGTGGGCCAACCGTCTGCCACTGAGACGGCGAAACCTGCCTCCGACCAGATCACTGTTACGGCTGAACAATTGAAAGCCATGAACATTCAGCTTGGCGCAGCTGCTCAAACAACGGTTAGCGATGAGGTCAAAACAACGGGCACCGTAGACGTACCTCCGCAGTATATGGCATCCGTCAGTCCGCTCATCAACGGCGTCATCAAGCGCGTTAACGTGTTGCCGGGCCAGCGCGTCAGTAAGGGAGCAACCCTGGCAACGCTCCAGAGCCTCGACTTCATTCAAATGCAGCAGGATTACATGCAGGCTACTAGTCAGTTAACGTACCAGCAGGCCGAACTTCAACGGCAAAAAATCCTGAATGCCGAAGATGTAGGGGCTAAAAAACGGCTCCAGCAGGCCGAGGCTGATTATGGCAGCAATCGGGCACTGGTAAGCTCGCTGGCGCTCAAACTCCAGACGCTTGGTACGTCGGTCGGGGCCTTAAATACCGGAAAACTGGCATCGGAGATGCGCATTACTGCCCCGGTTGCCGGATACGTAACGGCATCAAACATACACTTGGGTCAGCAGGTCGCCACTACGGATGTCTTGTTTCAGGTGATGAATCAGGAACATAAACACCTCGAATTGAGCGTTTTTGAAAATGATGCGTTCAAGGTCAAAATTGGCCAGACCATTCTGCTTAACGATCCCAAACTAGGGTCCGAAACGGTACGTGGGCGTGTTTATCTGGTTGGGAAGGCGTTTGCTGGTGAAGCCCGGACTATAACCATCCATGGGCACATTCTCGATGAACGGCAGGAAGCCCGGCTCATACCCGGTATGTTTCTGAACGCCCGCATTCAGACTGGTTCCCGCCTGGCCACTACGCTACCGGACGAGGCCGTTGTGCGCAAAGGCCAAACCGGATTCGTGTATGTTCCAACCGGTCAGGTACGTACCTACCAACGTATTCCGGTCAAATTGGGACAAGCGGAGCAGGGGCGGCTCGAAGTGATTCCCATGAAAACGGTTGATCTGAGCAAGGTTGTCACCAAAGGAGCATATCTGCTCGAAGCACAGATGACAAAAGGGGAGGGGGAAGAAGAGTAACGCCAACCTAATGCCGGCGTTACGTCGGATTTATTTGTCCAGTACAACCGTTTCGCCTACCACATAAGCGCCCGATTCAGTCGTCAGGTTATACACTATTTTAACCGAACGGCTGGATGATTCGACCCTGACAACGCGGTAGGGTACTGGGTTGCCCCTTTCAGAGTGATACAGCATCTGACCGGCCTTGACATCGCCAAGCGATTTGCGACCCGTTTCTGTTAATACAGGATGATTAGCAGTTGCTTCAAATAAAACGGGAACGGAGGTCCTGGCCCGGTTGTCGGCGGTCAGTTCATTAGCCGGAACCAGCCACACACCCGCCAGAACAATGTTTATGGATTGGTGCGTATCTACCTGCATAACCCGAGTGGGGGCGAAGCCCTTCGTTTGGGCATCATAGCCTAGTACCATGTCGCCCACCACTATCGTACTAATGGGTTTGGCCGAGCCATCCGCTTGCGTCACGAGGGCGTCGGGTGCAAAACAGAAGTTAAATTCTTCTTTTTTCTTCGTACCCCCCTCTTCCGTTTTCCCTGAGCTACCTGCCATAAGCCCGGCCATTTCGCGGGATAAGACAAAGGCCAGTGTCGACATGAGTCCAGGTTCTTTTTCGCCAACGTATTTCAGGTCGTCGATGTAGGCGTCCCATGCCGCCCGGTCGGCCGTTGCGCCGGGGATGACAAAAGGCTTCACCTCACCGGTTTTTCCGTTTTGGTAAAGCGCCAGCAAACCGAGGTCTTTGGTGTCGGCCGATGTAAAAATTTTATACAGATAGATTTTGCGCGTTATTCCGTCCGTATAGTTAAAGACGTAAGCCGGCCGTTCTTCATAACGATCCAGAATAAACGCGCCCGACTTAAGGTACGTATCCTTATCCAGGTTAGCTACTTTAATGGCTTTTACAGCCTTTAGCTGATCGAGCGTCATGCCGGCGGAGGCCGTTTGTGCATGAACCCGCTGGCTGAAAAGTTGAGTGGCCATAGCGCTGGCCACAAATAGCAAAAATAAGAGTAGGTTGTTTTTCATAAATTCAACTAGTCAATGGTTCGTTAACAATCACTTTTGGGTGTATTCGCCGACGCGGGCGTGAATGGATTCGACTGCCCGGCGGGCCGACGTAAAGGCCCCCGCCATCCAGGCTGTCAGGTAGGTTGTGTGCTCGCCTGCGAAGTAGATGTTGCCATCGGGCTCCATCAGGGCAGGGTAATATTTTTTTCGGGTATTATCGTCATAAGTGGCCCAGCCACCCCCGCTATAGGGAATGCGGTGCCAGGCCAGCGAAAACGAATTCTCAAACTCGGCAGGGTACTGTGGGTGAATTTTTACGCCCTGGGACAGGGCCAGCTTTTCGCGTTCGGCAACGGTCATGGCTCCCACTGCTTCGGCACGAGCATAAAAATTGTAATAGCCAATCAAGACACCCTTGCGGCCCTGAAATCCGAATGACGGATACCAGATT
>JAQBNX010000137.1 GCA_028288385.1 Spirosoma sp. | reverse complement strand
CGCGCTGACCCGACTTCACGGCATTCGTAATCTGCGTGGCTACGGCATCATCTTTCACCGAAAAGTCAAAAAACTGGGGTGTCAGCGACCCTGTCTCCCCCGAAAAGCCACCTACGTTCAACACACCCTCGTAGGTCTTGAACATGAAGCCCCGGCGGCTGAATTTAGAAACCGTACCGGCTCGTTCGCCATCGCTGTAACTCCAGCCAGTGAGCGCGTACAAAACGCCAAATACAACTAACAGAAACAACAGAAAGTACAGTAACCCTCGCATATAGGTGGTTGGTTTAATGGCGGTATAATACCGCACAAATAGACAAAAATTTCGGCACAAACGTACGGGAACGTCCGTAGCTTTTAGAACGGCAGGCAGCAGCTATTGTTTACCAAATGCCTGCCCGGTTGCTTCGTTAGGCGCATACGACTCGTTTGATACGTATTTTTTGACCATTAGCTACCGCTTAACCCCAGGATAGGTCCTCTTTCAGCCACCATGAAAACCCTGAAGTTTTGCCCTGTATTTCGTTACTTTGCGCCGGGTTGGCCAACGGGCCTAACAACTTGGCAGTCAAACCCGATTAAATAGAATTTTTCGTTGTTAACCTTTTTGATTACCTAAAATGAGTACCATCCAAAGCATTCATGCCCGTCAGATTCTGGATTCGCGGGGAAACCCGACCGTTGAAGTTGATGTCCGTACGGAGAACGGTTTTTTAGGCCGGGCCGCCGTACCATCAGGCGCGTCAACGGGTTCGCACGAGGCTGTTGAGCTTCGCGACGACGACGCCAATGTGTACGTCGGGAAAGGCGTTCTAAAGGCCGTGTCGAACGTAAACGAATTGATTTTTCCGGAGTTAGTCGGCATTTCGGTTTATGATCAAAGCATGCTCGATAAGATCATGCTGGAGCTGGACGGAACGCCTAACAAAGGCCGGCTGGGTGCCAATGCCATCCTGGGTGTATCGCTGGCGGTGGCCAAAGCAGCCGCTCAGGAAGCGGGCATGCCACTCTACCGCTACGTAGGGGGTGTTGGGGCCAACACACTGCCCGTGCCAATGATGAACATCTTAAATGGTGGTTCTCACGCCGACAACTCCATTGACTTCCAGGAATTCATGGTTATGCCTGCCAGCGCACCTAGTTTCTCCGAAGCGCTGCGGATGGGTACCGAAATTTTCCATACGCTCAAGAAAGTGCTCAAGGGCAAAGGCATGTCGACCAATGTAGGCGACGAAGGCGGCTTTGCCCCCAACATCCCTTCTAATGAAGAAGCCATTCAGATCATTCTGCAAGCCATTGAAAAAGCGGGTTACCGCCCTGGCGAAGACGTATGGGTGGCCATGGATGCCGCTACGTCGGAGTTCTACGACGCTGAAGCAAAGCAGTACCACTTTAAGAAGTCGACCGGCGACAAGCTAACCTCATCTGAAATGGCCGGTTACTGGAAAGACTGGGTGAGCAAATACCCTATTTTGTCCATTGAAGACGGCATGGCCGAAGACGACTGGACTGGGTGGAAAATGCATACCGACGAGTTAAAAGGCACGAAGACCCAGCTTGTTGGCGACGATTTGTTCGTTACGAACGTAACACGTTTGCAACAAGGCATTGACCAGGGCATTGCCAACGCGATCCTGGTAAAAGTAAACCAGATCGGCTCCCTTACCGAGACCATCGATACAGTGAACCTCGCCAAGCGCAATAGTTATAAAAACATTATGTCGCACCGTTCGGGCGAAACAGAAGACGCTACCATTGCCGATCTTGCCGTAGCCCTAAACACCGGTCAGATCAAAACGGGCTCCGCATCGCGTTCAGACCGTATGGCAAAATACAACCAGTTACTGCGCATTGAGGAGGAGTTGGGCGAAACCGCTTATTTTCCAGGGTTAAAATTTTAACAATTGATAAACGATAAATGATGAATGTGCCTAGTTACTGGCAACTCATTCATCATTTATCGTTTATCATTCCTCGTTCATGTTTCAAAAACTTCTCCGACGGCTCCGCAACTTCTATGTGGCCACGGCCTTAGCGCTGCTGACCTGGATGACGTTTTTCGACGCTAATGATTTGCCTTCGCAGGTGCGGAACTGGCTTAAACTGCGCGAACTGGAGGGCGAGACCCGGTTTTATCAGGCTGAAATTAAAGCCATTGAGACGAAAAGAGAGGAAGTACTCGGCAGCGACCGGCTACGCGAGAAGTTTGCCCGTGAAAAATACCTGATGAAAAAGCCGACTGAAGACGTATTTGTCATTGTGGATGAACAGAACGAACCACTTGAAAAGTAGGGCTAAATGAGTGGTTGTGCCTCGCTCCTACCCCGTCACGCCTGACTCGGCCGTATGATCTCTGTTCTCTTCGTCTGTTACGGCAACATCTGCCGGTCACCGGTAGCCGAGGGGGTATTCCGGTCGTTGGTGGCCGAGGCTGGTTTGAGTGAACAGATTCAGTGCGACTCAGCCGGAACTGCCTCCTATCACCTTGGTCAGTTGCCCGACCGGCGCACCCGCGAAAACGCCCTCGAGCACGGCCTGACGCTTACTCACCACGCCCGGCGCATGATTGGCGAAGACCTGGCCCGGTTTGACTACTTCGTGGCAATGGATCAAACCAATCTGGAAGCTATCGAAAAACTAAATTACCGCAGCACCGGTCTTCATACCAACGACACAATTTTCCTGCTCCGTGAGTTCGACCCGATCACCAGTGACCAACCCAACGTACCAGACCCTTACTATGAAGGGCCAGAGGTATTTGAAGAGGTATATCAGATTATAGACCGCTGCTGCCAGCAGTTATTAGCGTATTTAAAGAGTGAAAGAGTGAACGAATGAACGAGCGGCCTCGTCTGTCAAACCACTCCTTCACTCTTTTGCTCCTTCACTCTTCACTCTTTCACAAAGATGAACAAGAAAGTCATACTCATAATCCTCGACGGCTGGGGTATTCCACTGAAGCCCAATGTGTCGGCCATTGATGCCGCCAACGTTCCGTTTGTTAAGTCCTTGTATTCTAAATACCCGAACAGCCGACTAGAGGCTTCCGGGTTGGCCGTAGGGTTGCCCGCAGGACAGATGGGCAACTCAGAAGTGGGCCATATGAATCTGGGTGCTGGCCGGGTTGTATACCAGGACCTGGTAAAAGTTAATAAGGCCGTCGATGAACATACACTGGATACCGAACCGGTGCTGGTCGATGCCATGAACTACGCCAAAAGTTCAGGCAGAAAGGTGCACTTTATCGGTCTGGTATCCGATGGCGGTGTTCACGCCCACCTTAATCACCTCAAAGCCCTGCTTTCAATTGCCCACGCCCAAAACCTGACCGATGTATTCGTTCACGCCTTCACCGATGGCCGCGACACCGATCCAAAGGGAGGCATTGGCTACCTATCCGATTTGCAGGCGCACATGGCCACCTCAACGGGCCAGATTGCCAGTGTCATTGGCCGCTACTACGCCATGGACCGCGATAATCGCTGGGAACGCGTAAAAGTGGCTTATGATGCTATGGTGCATGGAGTTGGCAAAAAAGTGTCGGCAGATGCTGTTACCCAGGCACTCCAGGCATCCTACGACCAGGATGTAACCGACGAGTTTGTAAAGCCGATCATCGTGGCAGATGCCAATAGTGCACCAGTGGCCGTGATTGAGGAAGGTGACGTAGTGCTGTGTTTCAATTTCCGAACCGACCGGGGCCGCGAGATTACGCAAGCGCTCACGCAGAAGGACTTCCCGGAGCAGGGCATGAAAAAGCTGGATCTTGACTACATTACGATGACCAAATACGACGATGAATTTGTGGGTGTAAAGGTCATTTTTGACAAAGACAACCTCCAGAATACGCTCGGCGAAGTCATTGCCAGGGCCGTTCGGAAACAAATCCGGATTGCTGAAACAGAAAAATACCCACACGTTACGTTCTTTTTCTCAGGTGGACGTGAGGATCCTTTTGTGGGTGAGAAGCGGCTCCTTTGCCCCTCACCAAAGGATGTGAAAACCTATGACCTGAAGCCGGAGATGGCCGCCTATGACATCCGCGACGCTATTGTTCCGGAGATACAGAACGAAGAAACCGATTTTATCTGCCTCAACTTCGCCAATACTGACATGGTTGGTCATACCGGCGTATTCGAGGCTGTTATAAAAGCGGCCGAAACCGCCGATGCCTGCGCGAAAACAGTTACAGAAGCGGCCCTCGAACACGGCTACACCACCATCATCATCGCCGATCACGGCAATGCGGAGTTTATGGTCAACGATGATGGCACGCCCAACACGGCCCACACAACAAACTTAGTGCCCTGCATTCTGGTGGATAAAGATTACCACCCCGTGCTGAACGACGGCCGACTCGCTGACATTGCTCCTACCATTCTTCAACTGATGGGAATTCCGCAACCTCCGGAGATGACGGGTGTGAGTCTGATTCGAAAATAAATGACTTTCCAAACAGAACGGGGAGCAACTTTACTGAAGTTGCTCCCCGTTCTGTTTGGTGATTTTATCTCTTACCGTTACATATCGAATAGCATACGGGCGGGGTCTTCCAGTATTTGCTTCACGCGGACGAGGAAACTAACCGATTCTTTTCCATCGATGATGCGGTGATCGTACGACAGAGCTACGTACATAATGGGCCGGACCACAATCTCGCCATTGACGACTACCGCCCGCTCGACAATGTTGTGCATTCCTAAAATAGCAGATTGGGGAGCGTTGATAATGGGCGTTGATAGCATTGACCCAAACGTACCGCCATTGGTGATGGTAAACGTACCACCGGTCATTTGCTCAATGGTCAGCTTGTTATCGCGGGCCAGGCCAGCCAGTCTGACAATCTCTTTCTCGATCTGCGCAAAACTCATCTGCTCGGCGTTCCGAATAACCGGCACGACCAGCCCACGATCCGTTGATACGGCAATTGATACGTCGCAGAAGTCATTGTAGACAATGTTGTCGCCATCTATCTGAGCATTCACGGCTGGGAATTCTCTGAGCGCAATACAAACCGCTTTTGTGAAGAACGACATAAAGCCAAGCCCTACCCCATTTTTCTCCTTGAACTTGTCTTTATACTTGTTGCGCAGGTCCATCACAGGCTTCATGTCTACCTCGTTGAAGGTAGTTAGCATAGCCGTTTCGTTCTTAACGGCTACCAGCCGCCGGGCAATAGTCCGGCGTAACGAAGACATTTTCTCTCTACGCTGTGCCCGTTCACCCGCCATAACGGGAGTCGGAGCTGGTTTTGCTGCGGGCGTCTGCGCAGGAGGTGATGCCGGAGCCGGTTGAGGCTGTGCAGGTTGCGCCGGAGTGGGCGCTACTTTCACGGCATCGTCCTTCGTTATGCGGCCACCTACGCCAGTGCCCTGAACCTGCTGTGCCGAGACACCTTTTTCATCTAAAATTTTGGCGGCTGCGGGTGATGGGTAATTAGCCGCATAGCCGTTGTTTTGCCCATTCTGGCCATTCTTGGCCGGTTCGGCACCAGATGTTTGCTGAACTGGCTGGGCTGGGGCCGGTTGCGAGGTTGGCGCAGACGTAGCGGCAGCGGCATTCGTTTCGATTCTGGCTATCAAGGCGCCAATGGCCAGCGTTTCGCCGGCCTGCGCTACAATACGTAACGTTCCAGTCGCTTCGGCAGGAAGCTCGAAAGTAGCCTTGTCGGATTCCAGTTCACACAACACCTCGTCCAGAGCAACCTGATCACCGTCTTTTTTACTCCAAGAGGCAATGGTCACTTCGGTGACGGACTCTCCAACGGCGGGAACCTTCATTTCAATAACACTCGTGCTGCCCACTAATGCACCCGATTGAGCCGGTTCTGCAACGGGCTGGAGTGCGGGCGTTGAGTCTGATGCGGGGGTTGCAGCCGCTGGTTGAGCAGCGGCTTCGGTTTTAGCCGCTGATGGAGCTGGAGCTGCCGCAGGCGTTGCACTGCCATTATCAATGGTGCAGATGCTCGCTCCAATGGGCAATACGTCACCTTCCTGCGCCAGAATGTGCAGGATACCATCGGCTTCGGCCGTCAGTTCAAATGTTGCTTTGTCAGAATCGAGTCCGCACAGGACATCGTCCATCTTTACCTGATCCCCTTCTTTTTTGTACCACGTACCGACAGTTACTTCGGTAATCGATTCTCCCACGGCGGGGATTTTCATGTCAACAGCCATATAATCAGTTGTAAGTACGCAAGTTGCAAGTTATAAGCAAGAAGTACATTACTAAAGTACTTACTACATATTCATAAACAACTCACAACTAGGTTTAGTCAAACGCTCTCCGAACGATGTCGGCTTGTTCCTGGGTGTGTATTTTGGCA
>JAQBNX010000799.1 GCA_028288385.1 Spirosoma sp. | reverse complement strand
ACGCGGGCGGCCGATGCCCTCCGCGTGGCGCCTACGTGCGGGGCGACGGGGTGGCACCGTGTGGCCCCCAGCGGCAGGTAGGGGGCTCCACGTGTCCGTCCAGACACGCCGGTCAGTCGCGGCTCAGGCCGTTGACGCACCAAGTGACCTGGTCCGGCAGCAGGCGGACCGCGCCACGCGGATGTACCTGGCGGGCCGGGAGAACGGGCAGCCCGACAGCCTCGAGGCCAAGCGGATCATCGAGTCGGTGCTGTCGCCGAGCTACGACGGCCGGACCCTAATCGAGCTCCTGCAGAACGGCCACGACGCCCACCCGGCTGGTACGCCAGACGGCCGGATCGCGTTCCGTCTCGACGCGGCGGAGGGCCAGCACGGCGTGTTGTACGCCGCCAACGGCGGGACGCCGCTGGCGAGCAACACGTTCGAGTCGCTGTGCCGCGTCGCCATGAGCACCAAGCGGCCCGACGAGTCGATCGGCAACAAGGGGGTCGGCTTCAAGAGCGTGCTCAACCTCTCGGACGGCCCGGAGCTGTACAGCAAGGCCGCAGTGGCGTCAGGCTCGTTCGACGGCTTCTGCTTCCGCTTCGCTCGGCCGGAGGACTTCGACGAGATCGCGGGCAGGACCGCGCCGCACGAGCCCGACCTCGCCGCTGAGCTCCGCGAGAACGTCTCGGCGCTCAAGACTCCCGTCCCGCTCGACAGCGTGCCCCCCGCGGTCGCGGCCTTCGCGGACTGGGCCGTCACCGTCGTCCGGCTACCCCTGCGTGATGACAGCGCGCTGGAGCGGACGCGCGACCAGCTTCGAGAGCTGGCAGCCGGGGGCGTGCCACTCCACCTGTTCCTGCCACGGCTGGCCCGCATCGGCATTGCCGTCGCGGATGCCGACGGGGAAGCGACAGCTGAGCTTCGCCGGGACCTGGCGCCGCTCGCACGCACCAGCACCCTGACCGCTCATACAGCGGTGCTGCAGGACGGCAGCCGCTACGTGCTGCTGCAACGCAGGGTGGCGGAGGCGACCGTGAAGGAGGCCATCGCGGCCAGCGCCGGACGGCTGCCCGACAACTGGCAGGGTTGGCAGGGCGACGCGGGGGTTGCCATCGCGCTGCCCTTGACCGGTGACGGGCTGGCGCAGGGGCGGCTCTACACGTACCTGCCCATGGGCGAGTCCGCCGCCGCGACGGTGCCGGCACTGATGAACGCGCCGTTCTTCCCGGACGTGGACCGGCGCGACCTCCAGCGCTCGATCCCGCTCAACGAGATGTGGTTCGGCGAGCTCGTGGAGCTGTGCGCTGAAGCCCTGGTGCTGGCCGAGGACGGCCGCCTGCAGCTCCCGTTCTCCTGCCGCCTCGATCTGGCGTGCTGGGCCGGAGCGGACCTGGCCCGGCTCCGCGACGCTGTCCGCGCCCGCGGACATGAGCTGCACGCCTTGCGGCTCGTGCCCGCGCTTCCGGACGGGGCAACGTCGGTCGACGCGGGCTGGATCTGGCCCGGCGTGGACGGGCAATCGTTCGGGCCGTCCGCGGTCGTGCAGCACGGCGCTGCCGAGATCGCGGACCCGGCCCTGTCGCCGGACCGGGTCCGCCGGCTGAAGTTGCTGGCCCAGGGCTGCGGCTACGCCATCGTGCCGACGGCAGAGGACCTCGCCGGCTTCGCGGCCGACGTCGCCGCGTCGATGGCTGAGCAGGACGCCGCGGCCGAGCAGTGGGCTCACTTCTACGACGACCTCGCGGCTCACCGCGGCTTGGAGCGGTACCTGCCGGGCAGGCAGGTCGTCGCTGCCGATGGCGGAGGGCTGGCCAACGCGAACTCGGCGGGCGGCCCCGTCACCGTGTACTTCGCCCCGGGGAGCGACGACGACCGGGCCGAGGGCGGCGCCGTCCCCGCGCTCGTGCGCGACCGGCTCGCCTTCATGCGGGCCGACATCCCCTTCGTCGACCGGACCGCGTCCGGAAGGCGCCGCCGCGCTGGCCGGGTGTGGCTCGAGGAGCACGGCCTGGTGCGGGAGTACCGCACGGACGCCTTGCTGGACCTGCTGGGACAGGTGATGCGCGCCGCGGACCCCGGCGTTCAAGCAGCCGACCTGGCCGAGGCTCTCGAGTTCGCGTTCCGGCTGTGGGACGGCGCCGCCCGGGGCGTCGCCGCGGACACCGTGCGACGCGCCGGACTTCTCGTCCCTGCGGGCACCGGTTGGACGCCGGCGGCTGGAGCGGTGTTCGGCCGGGGCTGGGGCGGGCCTGACCAGGAGACGGACGCGCTCCTGAGCCGGCTGATCCGCGACAGCGCGGGGGCCAGCGCGGAGCTCGCCGCTCTCGGCGAGCGCAGTGTCGCCCCACCCGCCGGGATAGGCCCGTCGGCCGAGCAGCGGCCCGGGAGGTGGCGGGAGTTCCTAGAGGCCCTCGGCGTCGGCCACGGCCTGGTCCCGCGCCTGGCGGGAGGCGGCCGGCTGCCCGGGCGGGCGGTGAACGCGCCGCGAAGCGCGCACGGGTACGGGGCCGGCCTCACGCCGGCCCGGGCCGCGGCCTGGCGCGAACACGCGGCGTCGCATCTGCGGGGACGAGTCGCCTTCGAGACGACCGAGTACACCGGCGCCGCCGCCGCCGCGATCCCGGGGCAGGGGGACTGGGATGCTCTGGATCACCGCTCCAGGGTCAACTACGCGCACCTGGTCGTCGTGGGGCTCGAGAGCTGGCCCGAGTCGGCCTTCGAGATCGCCTTCTCCAGGTACAGCGATGAGCTCCGCGCCTGGTGGCCGTCGCCACTGGCGCACTGGCTAGCGAGCACGGCCTGGGTGCCGCAGACGACGCCGGGCAACCGGACCGAGGTGCGGCTCGAACGTCCCACCGATGCCTGGTGGGTCAGGACTATCGAGACGCCCGACTTCCTGCCCGCCCAGCCGCCCGTGCTCCGGTCTGTCGCAGGCAGGCGGGCAGCCGACCGGCTACGGGACTGCGGTGTGCGGATCTGGGACGAGCCAGAAAGCGCCCCGTCGCGCCTGGCCGAGCTGGCTCGGATCGTCGACTCGCAAGCGCTGGAAAGCCGGACTGTCGCCGCGCTCGCCGTTCGCAAGGCCAACGAGGCCGCCTGGCGCGATCTGGAGCAGCTGCAGCTCGTGCCCCCGCCAGCCGTCGTCGCGTCCCGGCGCGGCGAGCTAGCTGCGGTCGCGCTCGGCGAGCAGCCCGTCTACGTGCCGGATTCGGCGGGGGAGGCAAAGGAGGTGCTGCTCGCCCAGACCGGCCAGCCACTCCTGCCTGTCAAGGACCTCGCGCTGGGCGAGCGGCTGCTGTCGCGCTACGCGACCGGGCGGAACCTGCGGGCGGCGTCCTCCGCCGACGTGCGGGTCCGGCTCGACGGGCAGTGGGCCGACACGGCCGCCGCCGTCCCCCTGGCCGAGGCCGCTCCGGCCTGGCTGCCGTTGCTGGTGCTGGCCGTGATGGAGTTCAAGCATCGCGGCGCGCCACCCGTCACGCCCGCGCTCCTGAGGCAGGCTGCCCGCTCGCTCGGCGGCTCCCTGGTTGCGGACGGGACGACGGTGACGGTCTTCGTAGACGGTCACGCCGTCCCGACCGCGGCCGCCACCGCCGCCTCCTTCCTGGTCCGGGCCGACGACGGCGACCGGCTCGTCGTCGCCCGGGGGGTTCCAGCGACCGGACTGCCGGAGGCCACCGTGCCGGCGCTGGCCGAGCTCGTCGGCCTGCCGCAGATGTCCGACCAGCTGCGGCTCGCGCTGTACGAGCTCCGCCGCCGGTGCGGCGCCGGGGAGCCCACCGCGGAGGACGTCGCCGCCGCTGTCGGTGCCTCGGCCGCTGACGTTCGCGAGCTCGAGCAGTACGCGCAGGGCGGGGCCACCGACTGGTCCGCCGTGGTCGCGGTGCTCGCCCTGGCTGACGCCGAAGCCGCGCTGGGCCTCCGGGAGGCCGCCCCCGGGCTCGGGACCGCGCACGACCTGCGGGCCTGGCTCGTCGACCGCCTGGCCGGCACGGCCTGGACCGCCGACCAGATCGTCGAGGCGTCCGGCCAGCGGGACATGCTCGACGCCGCACGCTTGCTCCAGGTCGGGCTGCGCCGCGCCAATGCCGGGCTGACGGCGCTCGGGCTGACCCCGATCCGCAACGCGGAAGGGCACCGCACGCAAGTGCGCGCGTACGTCGCGGCCCGCCGCGCGCACATCCGAGATCGGCTCCGCGACGCTCACGTCCCCGTTGCCTCCGACCCGGCCGCGATGCAGGAGTACCTGCGGCTGCTCGAGCTGCCCGGCCTGGACGCCGACCCGGGGTGGCTCGACGAGTACTGGGAGGTTCCCGAGAACGACCTCGACGCCCGCGTGGAGGCGTGGCTCTCCGCGGTCGCCCCGCCCGGCCTCGCGCCCGGCCCCTCCGGGCTTCCCGGTGTCGAGGAGCTCCGCGAGACCGGGCGACGCGTCGTCACGGGCTTCGTCCGCAACGCCCAGGTCCTCGTCGAGGCGTGGCTGCACCGCAACGCCGCTGGCGAGGGCCGCCGCCCGCCGTCGCCCGCCGAGGCGATCGAGCGCATCACCGGGGCCGGGCTCATGGACTTCGGTCGCCTCGCACCCGGGCAGGTCCTGTCCTGGCTGCGCGACAACGGGCACTGGCCCGAGGGCATGCTGCCAACCACGTCGCGCGCCGACCAGGGCATCAGCGACGCGGAGATGGCGGCGGCTCGCGACCGGCTGGCGCGCGCTCGCGAGGACGCGCGCCGCCGCACCACCTACGTCGAGTACGACGGCAAGACGTTCTCCGAGGACCCCGAGGACCTGCGCTCGCTCGCCGAGGCCGTCAGGGATCAGGTCCAGGCCGAGGACCTGAACGTCCCCGTAGTCCCGGTGGGGCTCGTTGAGCTCGCCCTGGCCGGCTCGCCACCGCCCGGCGGCCGGGAGCGCGGCGGCCGGGCGTCCGCGCCGCCCCCCGAGAAGGCGAAGGCGATCGGCCTGGCCGGAGAGGTGGTCGTCGGGGAGTGGCTGCGGCAGCGCTTCGGCCTCCCGCCGGAGGTGACCTGGGTGTCGGGCTACCGCAACGACGTCCTGGGGGACGGCGGGGGCAGCGACGGCCACGGGTACGACTTCGAGGCCGCCACCCCGGATGGGACCTACCTCGTGGAGGTGAAGTCCACGACCGGTGCCGACTGCCAGTTCTCGCTGCATGAGAGCGAGGTGCGCCGGGCCCAGTCCCTCGAGGCGGGCGAGACCTACCTCGTCGTCATGGTCAACCACGTCCTCGACCCGAGCCGTCGCAAAATCACGCCGCTACCGAACCCTCTCGGCCGAGCCGGTCTGGCGCACTTCCGGGTCCTCGGCTCCGCCCTGCGGCTGCAGTTCGAGACGGGTAGTTAAGGCTCCTGCGACCCCGCGCTCGCTCTGGACGGTGCCCGGTGTCGCGTCGGTCGCGCGCCTACCCGCGCGTCAGGTCGGCGCAGAGACTTGACGGCCTTCCAGACGCCTCCGCGAGCGCAGGATGCTCGGCGCTCATGGACGAACAGGCTCGAGGCCGATGCCGTGCGTGTCCGAGCGTGGGTGCAGGGTGCCAAGCGGCAGGCAAAAGGGCAGCGCATCGTCGACGGAGCCGCCGACTGACGGGCTGCTCAGCCGCTCAAGGTGATCGCGCTGCTCAGCGGTGGGCAGCGCGAGCAGGGCTGCCACAGCTGCCTCGAACCTCAGGAAATCCTCCACGCACCGACTGCTCGGCGCATGAGCAGCTTGGCCAAGCCTGCAGCTACCCGGGAAGGGGCCCTCGCTTGGCAACGCGGTACTGCTCGCGCCGCCAGCCCGCGCGGCACTTGTTGTCGTCGTGGGTGCGCCTGTGCTTGCCGCGCTGGGCGACGCTGCCGGGGCCAGCCCCATCGTCGAGCGTGCAGCCCGACCAGCCGCAGCGGATGTAGGTCTCGGTGGAGCGGCGTACGAGCCGGTCCTGCGCGTGGCTGCAGTCACGGGCATGCCAGACGCGGCGGCCGCGCCCGCTCTGCCTGATGCTTCCGCGGCCTCCGCCCTCGTCGAGCCGGCACTCGGCGAAGGCGCACCGGGTGAAGGTGGCGCTGGGCGTTCCGGCCCGGCAGTCGTCGTCGTGCCAGACCTGCTGCTTTGCCGTGCCGTCCCACCGCCAGGTCATGCCGGCGCCGAAGCCGACGTCACGGGCGCACCCCGCGGCGCACGGCTCGGGTCGGCCGGCTCGTCGCGGTAGAGCAGTAGCCCAGTCCAAGAGCGCGCTCGGGAAGACGATCGCGCTGGCGTGCGGGTACCTGGCCAGGTCGGTGGCCGCCCGGCGGCAGCGCTGGCACAGGGTCATGCTGCCGAGGGCGAGGACCTCATGGCTCGGGCAGAGGACCGTGGCGTACTGCTCGGGACAGTCGGCGTGCGGGCAAAGCGGCAGCCCGACCCGCTTGAGCTCGTCAGGCAAGCCGGCTGTGGCCGGGCCGTGCCAGCCGCCGGGGAAGGAGGCTGTCGGGAGCCGGCGGACCGCCGGGGGGTACTGGCGGCCTGCTCGGGTGCGCTCGGCCGAGCCGTCGAGCACGGCCCGCTGCCCCCTCCGCGCCTCGCCGGGCAGCAGCGCTGCCAGGGCGCTGGCCAGCATCCCGGCGGCCCTGTCCGGCAGCGCGCACAGGATGGCGAGCTGGTCGGCGCGGCTGTCGACGTTCGGGTCGAGCATGTACGTCCGCCCGCGGCCGGAGCTTTCCTCGTTGGTCCCGTAGACCTCGATGAGGTGGCGCTCGAACGCGTCTCGCGGCTCGCCACCCGCGGCGTACCGGAACACCGGTTCGGTGACAGCCTTGACCGGGCAGTCGACCAGCAGCTGCTGGGCTGCCGGGCACGGGAGACGCCCGCTCCGCTGCAGGACCTTCTTGATCTCCGCCAGCGCGTAGGACGGGCGCACG
>JAQBNX010000120.1 GCA_028288385.1 Spirosoma sp. | reverse complement strand
ACCGGCCTACCTGAACCAGTTGCTGGCTGTTGAAACAACGCTAGTGCCCGAGGATGTGCTGACTCAAACGCAACGTATCGAGCAGGAGTTGGGCCGGGTTCGGCATGAGAAATGGGAATCGCGGGTGATTGACATTGATTTACTGTATGTGGACAACCTTGTAAGAGGGTCTGAAACGCTGACGCTCCCGCATCCCTACCTGCATAAACGCCGGTTCACGCTGGTGCCGCTGGTCGAAATAGCGCCCGATTTTGTTCATCCGCTGCTGGGTAAAACGTCGCTGGAGCTTTTGGCTGCGTGTGAGGACACGGGTGAGGTAATTGCCTTATAACCAAATATGCGCTTGTTTTTAATTCCTCAACAACCTCTCCCCTCCGCTTAAAAGGTCTTACCTTTGTGCCGGGCCGCCAACGCGGTTAGTTTGTTGTCATTATCATAAAAAAAACCATCCTGCTATGTCTGCCACGCTCGACACTGTGCGGTTGTTAGCCGACCGCATCAATGCGCTGGAAGAATCGTCCACGCTGGCGATGACCAAAAAAGCCCGCGAATTAGCCGCGCAGGGCCACAACGTAATTAGTTTAAGCGTTGGTGAGCCTGATTTCAAAACACCCGCCCACATATGCGAAGCCGCTAAAAAAGCCATAGACGACGGCTTTCATGGCTATTCGCCCGTGGCTGGCTATCCAGATCTGCGCAAAGCAATCGCCGATAAGTTTAAACGTGACAACAACATTGACTGGAAACCCGAGAACATTGTTGTTTCAACGGGTGCCAAACATTCACTGGCCAACGTCATTCAGGTCCTGATTAACCCCGGCGACGAAGTTCTGATCTTTTCGCCTTACTGGGTTAGCTACTCTGAGATGGTGAAGCTGGCGGAAGGAAAGGCCGTGGTAGTGGATGGGTCGTTCGAAAACAACTTCAAAGTAACGCCCAAGCAGTTTGAAGAGGCCATTACTGAGCGCACGCGGATTGTGATGTACGCATCGCCTAATAATCCAACTGGCTCAATCTACTCAGAAGCCGAACTCCGCGTCATTGCCGATATTGTGGCCCGCCATGAGAATATCTACGTCCTGGCCGACGAGATTTATGAATACATCAATTTCACACCCGAAGGCCATTTCAGCATCGGCTCCATTCCCGAAATTGCCGACCGCGTCATTACGGTCAACGGTGTAGCCAAAGGCTACGCTATGACCGGCTGGCGTATTGGCTACATTGGCGCAGCTAAGTGGATTGCCGACGGTGTTGAGAAATTGCAGGGGCAGGTAACGTCGGGCACTAATTCAATTGCTCAAAAAGCGGCCGTTGCTGCCCTGAACGGTCCAATGGAGCCTAGCCAAGAAATGGCTAAAGCGTACCACCGTCGGCGCGATTTGGTCGTGAAGTTGCTACACGACGTACCGGGTTTCCGTACGAACGTACCCGAAGGGGCTTTTTATGCCTTCCCCGATGTTAGTTACTACTACGGCAAATCGGATGGAACGACACGTATCGAAAACTCTGACGACTTCGCCGGCTGGCTGCTCAATACGGCTTACGTTTCAACCGTAGCCGGGTCTGGATTTGGTGCACCTAACTGCCTGCGCATTAGTACAGCCGCATCTGACGAAAACCTCACCGAAGCCGTACGGCGCATTAAGGAGGCAGTAGCAACCTTAAAATAAAAAGCAAGGGGCCTATTAGTAGGCCCCTTGCTTTTTATTTTCGTCCAAATGGCACGACTACCTTGACGCTCACGTTACGGCCCATGTTGAATACTCCGGCACGGCCAGTGGCTTCATTAATGCCAAAATATTTCAGCCGGTTCTGGTGGCTCTGGTAAGCTATATCAAACAGGTTTTGCACCGTCAGGTAAAGCGAGAAGAGCGTTCGCCCTGTATTAGTCACTACGTCGCTACCCCCCCTAGGTTAATGAGGGTATACCCCGGTGTTTGGGTCTCGGTACCATACGCCAGCAGGGCCTGATTTTGCCGGGAATTGTTTTCCACTTCTACCTGCGCATACAGATTCCGCCAGCGATTGCCGGCTTCGGTCTTCGTAAACTTCACTTGTGCAATTAACCGGGGCGGGGGCAAAAAGGGTAAGTACCGGGATGAATCGGCCGTGGCCGATAGGTTGCGCGACCGTACCAGCGAGTATGACGTAGTGAAATGCAACCAACGCGCCGACTGCGGATTATAACTAACCTGGCCTTCCCCTCCGAATAAAACTGCATTGCCCTGTGTGTACCGATACGTCAGGATTGGTCGCGAGGGGTCAACGATGGAGTCGCGACCAAATCGATCGAATACTTTCTCTGAATACGTATAGTTATTAATGCGGTTTTGAAACAGGCTCGCCGTCAAACTCAAACTTGGCGACTCGTAGTTAATCCCCAGATCGCCCTGCCACGAGGTTTCGGAATGAAGGTTAGGACTACCAATCTCATAGCGAAAGGTACCCGTGTGTTCGCCATTGGCGGAAAGCTCAGGAGTGGAGGGCGCCCGGAATCCACGGCCAATATTGGCTTTCACCGTCCACCGTTCCGACAGTTTATATGTAGCACCGAAGCTGGCTGTTGGATTAGCGTAGGTCTTATTTAATCCACTAAAGCGGAGTTCGCTGCCTCGAAAAGGCCTTTCGGCGAACGTTGCGTTGCTGTCAGCGTAAAGCTGGTTGATGTGCATCTGGCGGATATCCATCCGTAAACCGCCGTTAATTCTGAGCCGATCCGTTTTTTTCTGAGCAAACAGAAACAGACCGTTATCCCAGGAACGGTAACCTGGATAAAGCACCTGCAACCCTTTGTTCTGGTTGTGCTGCCAGAGTCCGTTGCCACCAATGGTAAAATCCCAGCCATTGCGGCCACCAAAGTAATATTTCAGGTCATAAAATACGTTTTGCAGGTAAAAATACAGCGCGGGCTGACCGGGCGTAAGCGTACTGGCGAACTCCTGCCTCCGGTTTTGGCTATAGCTGATTATGGCAGAAATGTTGCCACTACCCACTTTAGTAATGGTATTCCAGGAAGCCTTGGTGTGATTCAGATTCTGGTAATTGGCCAGTTCGATGGCCCGGCCACTTAACGTAGCGTCAGAAACAGGACGTAGTTCCTCAGAATTAATACCCGTGCGTACTAACTCCAGAAACCGCCCATTACGGTCGCGTTCACCCGTAACGATGTTAATATCCTGGTGCCAGTTCGAGAGGTACAACTGCGAATATCCCCAGTTGCGGTTGATTCCAATTGTACCATTGATATCATATTCACGATAGGCTGATCCATAGACGAGACCGTCATATCGGTTCTGGTAGTTACCGGCATTTTTATGGCTTACCCTTATCCGTCCGAACAGGCCGTTTTTTGCCGTACCCTCCATCAGGCCCGAAGCCCCGAACATGCCATTATTGCTTTGGTAATTGGTCAAAAACTGTCCTCTGAGTAGACCTGGTTCGGGTGGACGGGCCGAAATAAGGCTCATAACACCACCGAGGCCATCGGACCCATACAGCAGACTGCCCGATCCTTTGATTATTTCATAACGATCGATGCTGTATTCATCGACCTGGGCGACGACTTATATGGGTGTGCATGGCAGATGATGGTTCCATCAGCTAAACGGTGGGAATGGCGAAATACGACTCCATTAACCAATACAGCGATGTATAGGCTAAAGAGAAACCGCGCGATTCCGAACCGATATTGCTCTAAATAGAACACCCTGACGACAAGGAAAAAAAAGGTGATATTGGCAAAAATAATAGGATGCTACTAGTTATTTATCATATCTTAGTAAATCATATTAATTTGACTTTTTTGACTATAAACCAACGAACATATGACTAATTTATAAATTGACATTAACTACAGTTTATATAGTATATAAAAATAGTAGGATTTGCAAACTTTTTTATTCATAACTTGTTTTGTACTTAGACAAGGTTAACTTTGAGTATTAAAAGAAAATTCCAAGATAAACCAGTTTAAGTTTATTTTCAGTTAGCAAAATTCCGTATACTTAACTCTAAAGCAACCGACCTATCTGATGAAAAATGTACGCCTATACATGATTTTTCAATGGATATTCTTTTTACCCATTATCCTGCCTCTTTGTCTAATCTTTGGGGCTTTACGTGGAGCCCTACAAATGGCCGAACGGGTAATGCAGCAGATGCTCATTGATGTGGTTCCGCAACATGAAGCGCATCCTACTATAGATTAACGGGTACTGGTCTATCAGTTTTTGAAAAAGAGCCGCATTTGGTCCTTAAGGATAAATGCGGCTCTTCAATTTTTAGCCTGCCAGATTACTCGTATATAAAATCCAGGTTTTTATCCTTGTAGTTTTCATCGTCTAGTTCGAGAAACTCCTCCCAAAAGGGATCAGCCGGCAAAGCAGCTTTGCAAATAATTGGCCGGTCGGGGGCACCAGCTGGCTTTATTGGATGAATAAAGTACAACCGCCGGGCATGTAAGTATATTTTTTTATCTGGAACAGCCCGGTCGTAGCCATACTTCACATCCCCCCGAATGGGGCAGCCCATATAGGCCAGTTGAGAACGGATCTGATGGGGTCTGCCCGTTATAGGATTCACTTCAATAAGGTAATGCTCATTTATTTTACCCATGACACGGTAGGATAACTCGGCCTTTTGAGAATTAGCAACCTCATAATCATACACGGTTACCTGGTTCTTTTGCTCGTCCTTCACAAGCCAGTTCACTAACTTATCCGTGTCTTTGGGGGGTTTACGCCGTACGACAGCCCAGTACGTTTTCTGCACCAGCCGTTTCCGGAAAATTTCATTCATCCGCTCCAGGGCTTTTGAAGTCCGGGCAAAAACCACCAGCCCGCTCACCGGCCGGTCGAGCCGGTGAACCAATCCCAAGAACACCTCCCCCGGTTTATTATACTTCTCTTTGATGTATTCTTTTAGGACGTCGAGCAAGGTCATATCGCCTGTGCGATCACCCTGTACCAGAATTCCCGGTTCTTTATTAACAATCAGCAAGTGGTTGTCTTCAAAGACAACCTGAAATGGCGCTTTTTTCATAATCTATAGCATGGATACATAGCAGGCATCGAACCAGAGGGGCACCACTTAGAAAACCAAGCCAAACCAACGTGTTTGAGTTGCAGTGCGTTCCCTGACTAGTAGTCAACTCAATACGCTTCTTTCTCGTTCGGAAAATCATGGCCTTTCACATCATCAACGTAGCGTGCAATGGCTTCTGTCATGACGGTGTGTAGATCTGCGTACTGGCGCAGAAAACGCGGTTTGAACTCATTGGTAATCCCCAGCAAGTCATGAATAACTAATATTTGCCCATCGGCATCCGGCCCAGCCCCAATGCCAATGGTTGGAATAGTTAGACTTTGGGAAACCTTTTTTGTTAAAGCCGCCGGAATTTTTTCAAGCACCAGGCCAAAACAACCTATGTCTTGAAGCATATGAGCGTCGTCCATAAGCTTCTGTGCTTCAGCTTCTTCTTTGGCCCGGACGGCATACGTACCAAATTTATAGATTGATTGTGGTGTTAACCCAAGATGGCCCATAACTGGTACGCCTGCACTCAGGATCCGGACAATTGACTCCTTGATTTCCAATCCTCCCTCCATCTTAACGGCATGCGCACCCGACTCTTTCATGATACGAATGGCAGACCGCAGTGCCTCGGCTGAATTACCCTGGTATGAACCAAACGGCAGGTCGACCACCACCAGCGCCCGTTTTACGCCCCTGACTACCGACCCAGCGTGGTAAATCATCTGGTCGAGCGTAATGGGCAGCGTTGTTTCATGGCCGGCCATTACGTTCGAGGCCGAGTCACCTACCAGAATCACTTCGACCCCGGCCGTGTCGACGGCCCGTGCCATTGAGAAATCATAGGCCGTCAGCGCAGATATTTTCTCGCCTTTATTTTTGAGTTCCTGGATGGTATGCGTCGTAACGCGTTTGATATCGAGGTTATGAACGGACATGTCTCAGCGAACAGTTAGCAACCAATAATAAGCAGTCTGGGTCCGCTCATTAGGGCGTAAAGGTATGGCTTTCAACGGCATCTACTGGCGACTGCCAACTGAGATCACCTCGGCGTAAGCCACGACTCTGGATTGAGCTTGGTAAACTCTTTCCAAATCTGGAATTGAATCTCCGACACTCCATTCTTATCCGTAGCAACGGTGCCGATGGATTCGCGGGCTTTCACGTGTTGCCCTACCCGGACCGATACACTCCGCAGTTTGGCGTAGATAGTGAAGTAGTCTCCGTGCTGAATAGCCACTACATTGTTCATCCCGGGCATGCTGGCTACATCCTGCACAATTCCGGCGTAGACAGTACGGACACCTTCGCCCGCCGTGGTCTGAATATCAACTCCCTGGTTTTCTACGTAAATACCCTTGAGAACCGGGTGCGGTTTCCGCCCAAATCGATCAGAAATAAATCCTTTAGTAACGGGCCAGGGCAATCTGGCGCGCGAAGCTGTGAAGGACGATGCCAGAGCGGCTTCTTCATCGTTCAGGTTATTGTTACGTCGTTCATCGGGTTTGCGGGCCGCCGGTTCCGCTTCCCGCTCAACTGGACGTTCGGCTTTGGCTACGTCGGCAGCGGCCGGTTTTTCGCCGGCTTCCCGGGCGTCTGCTACGGCTTCTTCCGCTCGTTTGCGTTCGGCGGCTCTGCGGTCCGCTTCGGCCCGGGCTATCCGCTCCCGCTCAATCCGTTCCGCTCGTTCGCGCGCTTCGCGCTCGGCCCGTTCCCGGGCTTCTCGGGCAACAATACGCCTGATCATGGATTCGAGCCGGTCGACGGCCCGGCGACTTTCGGCAAGCTCTGTGCGTAATTCTACTTCTTTCTGACTCAGCTGTTTTACTACCTGGTTCTTCTCATCCTTCAGCGTTTCGAGGTTCTGGGTCTCTTTCACTTTCACCACCAGCGTACCACGCTGTTGCTGGCGTTTGCGTTGTGTAACCTGCTGCTTGTTCTGCAGCATCGTTTGGACGTTGTTCATCTGCCGGACCTGGCTCTGACGTGCATCAGAGTACTGGCGCAAATAGCGATACCGGGCCACTAGCTGATTGAAGTTGTCCGAAGCGAACAGGAAGCCTAGCGGATTGACCTGCTGCCGCCGTTTATCGGCGGCATAAATCATAGAGCCATACTCGGCCCGGAGTTTGTTGAGGTCGTTGGTGAGGGCGTTGCTGGCCTGCCGGAGTTCGGTAATTTCGGCTTCGGTCAATTGTATGTCCTTATTGAGCAAGCCAATCTGCTGCGACTGGGCCTGAATCTGCTGATTGAGTGCTTTAAGTTGGCCAAGACCCACCTCCTTTTCCGTCGCTGTCTTTTTTAATACCGTCCGGATCTGGTTTATCTTTTCTACATTCTGTTTTTTTTCTCTCTCAAGCACCTGCCGATTACGTTGCGTTTGTTGTGCTTGTGCCGGCAGTAATGCCAGACTAAACAACAGCAGGACCGACCATTTAAAGAAGTAACTGAAAAACAGCTTATGGGTGTGCATACGTACTGATACCAACTGAGTTACTTAGGGCCGACGCTGATAATTGGCCGGTATGGTGAAGGGGAAGCCCGGGTTTTTGTCGACCAACTCAACTTTATTATGCTTGATACGGAGCAGGGTCTGATAGAACTGCCCATCAGACTTCGACCGATAATCCAGTGTCACCAAGCTGGTGTAAGGGAATAAGAAGTTATTGAGCGAGGTGAAATCTTCGTAATCCAGTCGTAGGGTATTTTTGGTCGGCTGCTCTGTTAGCATCAGTTTCTTGAGTTTCCGATCCTGTTCGCCAATGTAATTTTCGACCAAAACCTTACCCTCGCTTTGACGTAGCAGCAGATAATCCCGTTCATTTTTTATTTTTTGCGCTGGGCGCTTGGGCAGCGGCAAATTACCTACAATGAGTGCCTGCAGCAATTCGAAATTCATCTGGAAATTAAACTGACGGCTTAGCGTTGGAAAGTCGTAGACGGTATACTCCCGGTGAATTTTGTCGATAATTGTAATTGAATCCCGAGTGATTATTCCCCGGACAGCTTCAATTCCCAGCTTATTGACCGATAGCCAAATCAGGCTGTCTTTGCGAACCCGGATATTGATATTCGCATTGTCGATGTCCTGTTCCGGGCTTTTAAATGAAATTTTTGATTTGGCTGTCAGATAACGGAAATCTATTTCAGCAACATTGGCACGGGCCTCTTCAATTCCAGGTCTGGAGGGAGCCGGTTTGGCAGTAGCTGAGCGGACAGATGCAGAATCGGTGGCAGGGGATGACCCAGAAGAGCGCTTAAGTCCGGCAGAATCAGGCCTGGTTGCACCTGACGTAGACGTAACAGGCTTCTGCCCACTCGATGCCGAAGGAGCTGTCCGCATCAGGTGCCTCCGTCGACACGCATCCGAGTTGAATAATACGCTCAGCAACAGGGCATAGAGCAAAAGTTTATTCATAAATTTTTCCGGTAGCGATTTTTTTGTCCAGATTGGGACTGGCACTGCCTTTGGTTTTGGCCAGTTTCCACTGTTCAATCGCTTTGGGTGTTTCTCCAAGCTGGTACAGCACATCACCGTAGTGTTCGATGATGGTTCCACTAACACCCGCCGGTTTGGCTATGGCCTTTTCTAAATACTGTTTAGCTTTGGCATACTCCTTGGATACGTACAGCACCCACGCATAGGTATCCAGATACGTAGCGTTCGTGGGGTTTCGCTCAACTAGTTTTTGGGCTAACTGCACGGCGCGCGGCAGATTTTGTTTTCTGATTGATAGAAAATAGCTATAATTATTAAGTACGTGGTCGTTCAGTGGATCAATCTTCAGTACAGCTTCGTAGGCTTCGTCGGATTTAGCGTGATTTCCTAGGCCATTATAGGCATCACCCAGTTGAGCACCGATTCCTTTTTTTATGTCGCTGTTTGCGGTGGCCGCCAAAAGTTTCTGACTCTCCTCAAGGGCATCGACGGCCTGCTGGTAATTGCGTTTATAGAGATTTGCTGAACCATTGGAGTACCAGAATAGCCCCTGCGTCGGAAACACTTCGAGTGCCTGCTGGGAATGGGCCAGTAAGCTGTCGACCTGGTTCAGTTCGCCATCCAGTTGAAGCAAAGCGCCCCAAACTTCATAAATGGAACCATCTAAGCGGGCTGCCTTGGCATAGGCATTCCGAGCTTCTGTTTTTTTGCCCTGTTGCAGGAGCAGGTCAGCCACCATCATCTGCGTTTTTGGATCGTTGGGCGTAGTTTTGGCCAGGTTTTGCGCCATCGTTAGCGCATCCTGTTGAGCCGCCGGGTTCTCGCCCGTTACACCTACGTAACTCGACAGAATGCGGGCTTTCAAACCTGCTTCCAGGTTAGGGCTCGCAAATACCTGATTTAGTTCTTTGGTAACGCGAGCCATATCGCCCTTTTTTCGGTAAATGTCGGCCAGTAAAACGTGGGCCTGCGGCAAATCTGCATTTAGTTTTAGTGCCCGGTCGATCCAGCTAATGGCTTGATCAGACCGGTCATTAGCAATGAGCAATTCGGCTCCTTCGAGCAGATAATCCGGGTCGCCAGGTTCTGACAGAACTAATTTCTCAGCCTCTTCAATGGCCTTATCTATTTTGTTTTGCTTAAGATATATTCGCTGTTTCTGGCGGGTAATCTCTTCGTTCATGCCCAACTCGCGCTCCACCTTAGTATACGTATCGAGGGCTTTGTCGGGCTTCTCGTCGAATAGGTAAATTGCGGCCAGCTCGACTCCATATTCTGCATTGTCGGCACTTTTTTTCACTACTGCTTCATACAGTTCTTCTGCTTCGCCATAGCGTTTTTGTTTTACGTACAGTTCGGCCAGCAGCAGCGCATAAAATTTATTTTCCTTATCCAGTGTGTGCGCTTTAGCCGCGTAAGCAATAGCGTCGGCTGTTTTACCGGTTTTGGATAGCGCGCTGGCAATGGCATATTGAGCGGCTGCGTTTCCGGGGTTTTTCTGCAACACCTTTCCAAACTGCGCGATAGCCTTTGATGGCTCGTCGGTAATCAGAAACCGCATGCCATCGGCAAACATAGTTTCTTCCTCCATACGGACGGTAGTAGTTGAGGCCGAACTGGGGCGGGTGGCGGTAGTGTCTGCCTTGCTACGTTTGCGCTGGGCCAGCACGGGTGTCATGCCAAGCCATAGCAAGAGACCAAGGCCACCAACATACCCAATGAGTGGCCGAATGCAGCGAAATCTATAGAGCATACTCATGCTGATCAGCTTGTGGGGTGCGTGTGTATGAAAACGCGGCTCAACTCGTTCTATTGCGGCTTTAAAGCGAATAAGCCCTTCGGACAAAGGTAGTCCAAAATCTTGAATCCAATATCTGTGAACAAATGGGCTATTTTAGGTTTATACTGTAGAAAGTTGTTAAGAAAAATCCTTCATGGCACCCGGCAATTCAGCCGGAAATAGTTCCCTATTCAGTAAATCGATAACCCATGGAAACCCTGTATACAGCCACTATCAGCAATATTGGCGGGCGTGATGGCGACGTTAAATCGCTCGATGGCATTTTGGAACTAAACCTAAAACGGCCGGTTGAAATGCACGGCCCGGGTGGGGCTGCTAACCCGGAAATGCTGTTTGCAGCCGCTTACAGTTCGTGTTACAATGGGGCGCTTATAGCCGTGGCCGAACGCCGGAAGGTGATTTTGGCGCAACACGCAGTAGAGGTAAGCATTTCCTATAATAAGGAAGGTAACAACTCTTTTCTATCGGGCAAAATTACGGTGAAAGCCCCCGGAATGGACCATGACCAACTGCAGCAGTTAGCCGAAAACGCCCATGCCGTGTGCCCTTATTCTAAAGCTGTAAAAGGTAATATGGAGATGAGTATAGAGGTGTTGGTGTAATAAAGAGTAAGAAGCCAGTAAGGGGTAATTTAATGACGGATTATCAAAAGTTGCGTCATTAAATTACCCCTTACTAGCTTCTTACTCTTTAGCTGAGCGGGTCTAACTAACAGCGTCATAAATCTGAACCCGATTCCACAGATGGGCGCACTCAGCTACAAATTCCAGGTGAACCGGATGAACCTGGTATGCATCGTGGGCAGCTCTGT
>JAQBNX010000153.1 GCA_028288385.1 Spirosoma sp. | reverse complement strand
TGCATCGCTAATCGAACTGCTCCACACAGCCACACTCGTTCACGACGACGTAGTGGACGACTCCAACTACCGGCGCGGATTTTTCTCTATCAACGCGCTCTGGAAAAATAAAGTAGCCGTGTTGGTGGGCGACTACCTGCTTTCGCGTGGATTACTACTATCCGTTGACAATGGCGATTTTGAACTGCTTCAGATCGTGTCAACGGCCGTGCGGGAACTGAGTGAAGGCGAATTATTGCAGATTGAAAAAGCCCGTCGGCTGGATATTACCGAGGCTGTTTATTACGAAATTATTCGCCAGAAGACGGCCTCGCTCATTGCTTCCTGTTGCGCCGTAGGCGCTCAGTCGGCGGGCACTGATAAAGCAACCGTCGAAAAGGCGCATGCCTTTGGTGAAAAAGTTGGTATTGCTTTTCAGATCAAAGATGATTTGTTCGACTACGGCACGGCTGAAATTGGTAAGCCACTGGGCATCGACATCAAAGAAAAAAAGATGACGCTACCGCTCATCTATGCGCTGAACAAAGCTGGTTACCTGGAGAAACGCCGAATCATCAACATCGTTAAAAACGAAAGTGAGAACCCAAAAAAAGTAGCCGAGGTGATTGCTTTTGTCAAAAATTCGGGAGGCATTGCTTATGCCACCGACGTCATGAATGGCTACGTGGCCGAAGCCCAGATCCTGCTCAACTCCTTTCCCAATTCGCGCTACCGACAATCGCTGCATCAACTGGTGCAGTATACCATCGAGCGAAATAAATAACGACTACTGAAAGGTGGCGTCAGCTACTTCACTATCCATTGGCGATGGCCCGAACGTAGTATTCCGGTCGGTTCGTGGGAGTGGTTGCGAGGCAGATTTGTTCATCTTTCGTTCACTGGTTTTCTGGCCGAAGAGTTTATGGAAATCCGGGCTTTCGGTTTTCATCCATTTGTCCCAGAAAGTGAAATACAGGCCGTAGTTGTACCGGAACTGTGTATGGTGCAGGCTGTGGTGAGTAGCTCCAATGAGCCAGCGTCCTAACCAGTGCCGGTTGAAATCGCGCGGATAAATTTCCGTATTCAGGTGGTTAATGGCGCTGGAAATGGTCATGATGAGCAGCAGTAGCCCCACGGCGGATACGTGTAGTGGCAGGACAAATGTCAGTGCGGGCATTATGATGGCCTGTAACGTACTCTCAATAGGATGGAAGGAAAAGGAGGTCCAGGGCGAGGTAGTGATGCTGTCATGATGCGTTCGGTGAACCCGCCCATATACACCCGGCCGGTGCATCCAGCGGTGAAGCCAGTAGTAATACGTTTCGTGAATAAAGAGAACGATGGCTATGCTCACCGGATACCAAAGTACTGGATAAGCGGTCAGGTCTGTGTATATTAGGGTATACCCTGCCTGATAAGCCACTATAATGCCGAGGCCAATAGCTGTGAAGATCAGCGATGTGAGCGCCGACCAGGCAATCTCGCGCCGATCCTGTCCGGATTTACGGGGCCGAGTCTGCACCGCCCGGTGCGCAAACTCTTCTTTCATAGAAACCTTAAACAGCCACCAGAAACCCCAAGCGAACAGTACGTATCGGCCAAAAATCGACGTGAATAAAATGACGGCTGTCAGTAAAAAAGAAGTAGGGGTATCAAGCTGGATCATATAACGTAAGCAGGCTGTGAGGCCACTCTTGAATCAACTCAATCAATCCGGCAATGTTAAAAATCTATTGATGAAATAGGCAAAAAAGCGCCGTAGGTCAGGATAAACTCGCTCCAGACGCCTGTATCTTACCCTGTCGATTTGTTTATACCTTTGCAACACCTTCTTTAACTCTCAACACAGCGGCTTTATGCGCCTAAGTTCTCTAATTTTACTCTTGCTGCTAGGAGTGCCAACATTTGCTCAAACCCAAAAAACACGTGCTTCTCAACCCATAATTCCTTCGGCCAATCAGACGTCTGCCCGGCCTAAACTGGTGGTCGGCATTGTTGTTGACCAGATGCGCTACGATTACCTGTACCGGTATTACGATAAATATACGGCTAGTGGTTTTCGGCGTCTGATGGATGATGGTTTTAACGCCCGCAATAATCACTATCACTACGCGGCTACCTACACGGGCCCTGGTCATGCAGCTATCTATACGGGATCGGCTCCGGCCCTGAACGGAATTGTTGGTAACGATTTTTACGACCGTAATCTGGGCCGTACGGTTTACTGCGCAGAAGACACGACCGTTAGTACACTGGGTAATACAGGAGTCGCCGGTAAAATGTCGCCCCGCAATATGCTGGTCACTACCATTGGCGATCAGCTTAAATTGGCTACCGACGGCCGGGCTAAAGTCGTTGGCGTTGCCCTGAAAGATCGGGGAGCTATTTTGCCCGCTGGCCACGCGGCTAATGGGGCTTACTGGTTCGATTCCAAAGACGGGAATTTTATCAGCAGTACGTTCTACGGGAAGGAACTGCCAGCGTGGGTACAAGCTTTCAATGCCCGCAAGTTGCCCGAGCAATTCATTGGTCAGAAATGGGAAACTATGTTGCCCATGAATCAGTATACCGCAAGCACCACCGACGACCAGGCCTACGAATCAACGCTGCCCGGCGAAGCCAAGCCCGTGTTTCCGCATGAATTTGCGGTGCAGGCAGGTGGATCAAAATACGAAGTTTTACGGAGCAGCCCCTACGGCGACCAACTCACCAAAGAGTTTGCACTGGCGGCTATCAAGGGCGAAAATCTGGGTCAGAGTGGGGTTACAGATATGCTCTGCGTCAGCTTTTCTTCGCCAGATTATATTGGTCATGCATTTGGTACCCATGCCATCGAAACGGAAGATAATTACCTACGTCTGGACCGACAAATGGCTGATTTGTTTGCTCAATTAGACGCCACCGTTGGCAAAGGGCAATGGCTGGCGTTTCTGTCAGCCGATCATGGTGCGGCCGATGTTCCTGCATTCTCGCAGCAATACCGCATTCCGGCTGCAGTAAAAGGATATGGCGAGGTAAACGATGCCGCCAAAGCCAGTTTAGAAAAAGCTTATGGACCGGGGCAGTGGATACTAACCTATTTTAACCAGCAAATTTATCTGAACCATGATCTACTGGCTGATAAGAAAGTGCCTTTAGCAGAGGCCTATGACGTAATCAAACGGGCGTTGCTCAAACAGCGGGGAGTTGTTAACGTAGTGAATTTGCATAACCTCAGCGCCGATGCAATACCCGAATTACAGGCCGATCTGTTTCGTAACGTTTATTTTCCTAACCGTAGCGGAGACATCTACGTGTTGCAGCAAGCCGGTTGGTTTGAGGGGCGTGCCAAAGGCACTACGCATGGCACTACGTACGCTTACGATACCCACGTACCGTTTTTGCTGTATGGTTGGGGGGTTCGGCCCGGGCAGACATTCCGGCGAACGCATATCTATGACATTGCTCCCACAATAACCGCCCTGCTTGGCATTCTCGAACCCAGCGGCTGCATTGGAGACCCACTGGGTGAAGCAATCAAGTAAGTTTAGAGCGTTTTTAGCCCAGTGCGCGTCACTTAAACACGACTTCCTTAAATCCAAAGTATCGAACCTGCCCAGCATCGTCAATGGCGAGACGGCCTGATGCATCTATACCAACGATAGTACCCCGGAAAATACGGTCGCCATCGCTCAGGAAGGTGTGCTCCTGCTGATAGCGGTACAACAAATTAAGGTAGTCTGTTTTCAATCCCTCACGATTCCCTGACCGTAATTGCAGATACCGCTGTTCGATGCGTTCGCAGACTTGGCTCAGCAAACCTGGCAGGTCATAGCCATTAGGCAGGGGAGTTATATACTGAAGGGACGTAGCGGTTGAGTAAGCAAATTCGGTTTGGTTTACGTTTAGCCCCATGCCCACTACCGACCATGCCAACGTGTAGCTATGTAGAGTATTTTCGATCAGGATGCCGCCCAGCTTCCGGTCGCCAGAGTATATGTCATTGGGCCATTTGATCTGGATTGTATCGCCAATAAGGGGGAGGAGTGTATCCGTCAGGCCAACCGAGACAGCCATGTTTAACCAGAACTGTTCGGTTGCCTGCAGAAACGTTGGTTTTAAAATAAGCGAGCACGTCAGGTTTTGGTTGGGTTTGGCCTCCCAATGGTTTCCCCGCTGACCACGTCCGGCAGTTTGGTTATCCGTTATAATAATTGTGCCTTCAGCAGGATCACTTCGGGCAATCATATCGGACGCTTCGTCGTTAGTTGACTGACAGCTTGGCAGGTATTTTATTATTTGGCCTGTGAAAAGAGTTTTGGGATAGATTTTGTACAAAGTATTGTTTAGTTTAGTAGTAGGAAGTTAATGTATGGTGCTGCCGACGTTACGTATCGGCCAGGCAAAGTACCCGCTGATTGGCTGAATGCGCCACGATAAATAAACCGCATGAGAATCAATAAACATAGTGAATTCACCGCCGAACAAATCCGTGATTTTGTAGTCCGCGGTATGCAAGAGAAAAAAGCACAGGACATCGTTGTTATGGACCTGCGCCGAGTCAAAAATGCCATCTGTGATTATTTTGTCCTATGTTCGGGTAACTCTGATACACAGATCGACTCAATATCCACCTCCATCGAGGAAGAAGTTTATAAAGTAAGCCGTCAGGATCCCTGGCATCGCGAAGGTAAAACGAATCGCGAATGGATTCTGCTTGATTACGTAGATGTTGTAGCGCACGTTTTCAAAAAAGAACGCCGGTCTTTCTACGATCTTGAACAACTTTGGGGTGATGCCGAAATTCAGCACATCGAAGAGGGTATGATGGTGCCGCTAAGTCAGTAATCCAGGTGCATCATTCAGGCCGTTTATCGGCATGAGTGACCGCTTATCCGAACCATTTCGCTTGAGAAACATTAGTTTGTGAAACCGTGTTACCCTTAAAATCCGTTTGTACAACCTGAGAAAATGTCAGATAATAATAGAAACCCATTATCCCCCCGGAGTGGGCCACGAAAGCCCAGTTTTCAGGGGTGGATCGTTGCTTTGCTAATTGCCTCTATTCTTGGCATCACGTTCTTTAATAAAAGCTCCGCCACCCGTGATACCACGCAAAAGCGCTTTGAGCGAATGATGAAGGACCGTGAAGTGGCTAAAATCATTGTTGTTAATGATAGGGTTGCTGAGATAACCCTCACCCCGCAGGCTGCTCAAAGCCAGAAATACCGCAGTCTATTCGCCGATAAGCCTTACTTTGGTGCTAACCAGGGCCCTCATTATCAATTTACTATAGCCTCTCCAGACTCCTTTAAAAAGGATCTCGACACCATACAGCAGGGAATCCCTGATAATGAAAAAGTAGAGTACACGTTTGAGCAGCGCAGCGATTTTGGCAGTATAATCAGTACATGGGGCTTCTTGATTGTGATGTTGCTGGCCATGTATTTCCTGCTCGGCCGGATGTCGGGGGCGGGTGGACCCGGTGGTCAAATTTTCAACATTGGCAAGTCGAAGGCAGCCCTGTTCGATGCTGACAGCAAAGTAAAGATTACATTCAATGATGTAGCGGGTCTTGACGAAGCTAAGGAAGAAATCAAGGAGATTGTTGATTACCTGAAGAACCCAACAAAGTTTACGAAGTTGGGGGCCAAAATTCCTAAAGGTGCGTTGTTGATCGGCCCTCCGGGAACGGGTAAGACGTTGCTCGCAAAAGCCGTAGCGGGTGAGGCTGCTGTTCCGTTCTTTTCACTGTCTGGTTCTGATTTTGTGGAGATGTTTGTTGGGGTAGGTGCGGCCCGCGTTCGTGACCTGTTTAAACAGGCCAAGGAGAAAGCTCCCTGCATTATTTTTATCGATGAGATAGACGCTGTTGGCCGGTCCCGTGGACGTGGTTCGATGCCCGGGGCGAACGACGAGCGT
>JAQBNX010000103.1 GCA_028288385.1 Spirosoma sp. | reverse complement strand
ATTCAATTGGCCGATTGTATAGTTCTTAAAACTACATTCAAAGATAAAAATGTATTTCGCATATCGGATAAATGTCAATATATAATTTTTCTATTTTGATAATATTCTATTTATTATGCAATAATATAATACATTATTCAAAATATAATACCGTCAATTAAAGAAAAATTAAATCTTATACAGTTTACTGCTTTTTAATTCTCAAGGAGTTGTTCAGATGAGTCTAAGCTAATGGGAAGATTTGGGCAGATGTTGCCGAGTATAGGCTACCAACCGGCGGAGAGGCAGGATCTTATGTCCTACCGCAATTAAGGCCCGTTTCTTACCACGACGGGCCACTAAAGCCCGGTACTTACTGCTCAAATAGGTGTCTTTAGTCCGGGAAGCTGACTAGGTCGCTTCGACCAACAAACTTTTTAAATATCTACTGCCGTGGGTAGTACGCGTAATTTTTGCTCGAACTTTTATCGTTACCCAGAGCCATCCCCGCCCAGGAAGCTAGGTGCTTCCGGTCCGGCAGCCCGGTCGGCGAGAAACTGCTCCATGTTAGTACCAATCTCAGCCAGCAATCCAACCGCTGTATGATGCCCCATGTCAGGTTACTGGCATAATCTTCTCCTTGGTATAAAAATTATAAATACTTTACTTTTAACAATATGTAAAATTAAAAATAGGTATGATGGCTTATATATAATATTAAATTCTATACTTTTAAGGATATCTGAAACTTAATTTGGCGTCCACGCTGCTTGCTTTATCTAAAGCTGAACCGCTCTTTTGCTAACCAATAGGAGAAACATATAGTGAATCGTCGCGACTTTAATCACCTTAGGAGAGTGGGGGCTGCCGGAATTTTGCTTCCCACGTTACCTGCCTTTTCTCGGACCGTCACCGCCGAAGAATTAATGGAACCAGGTTTAGACACGTCCATTAAGAAACGACTGGCCGATGCAGCCCTGCATAGTGCGACGGCCAAAGGGGCCACCTATGCCGATGTCAGGATTAATCGCTATCTGAATCAATATGTCATGACTCGGGAAGACAAAGTCCAGAACATCATTAACACGGAGTCTTTCGGGGTGGGCATACGCGTAATTGCGAATGGATGTTGGGGATTTGCCGCCATTGGTAACACACAAAGTGAAGAAGATGTAGCCAAAACGGCCGAAAAGGCAGTTGCGTTTGCCAAAGCCCATGCCAAGCTACTGAAAAAGCCAGTGCAGCTGGCTCCTCAAAAAGGCTTCGGCGAAGTGAGTTGGAAATCAACGGTTAAGAAAAATTCGTTTGATATACCGGTCAAAGAAAAAACCGATTTGCTGCTGGCTGTCAATGCGGCTGCAATGGCAAACGGGGCTAATTTTGTCAATTCGGTGCTGTTCATGATCAATGAGCAAAAATATTTTGCATCGACCGATGGCTCGTACATTGATCAGGATGTCCACCGGATCTGGCCCAATTTCACCGTCACCGCCGTCGACAAAGCCAGCGGTCTGGTAGCAACCCGGGATTCCCTGAGTGCGCCAATGGGCATGAGTTACGACTACCTGCAAACGGCTCCATCTGACCGGGTAGGTGGCGTGACAACCCGTTACAACAAAGGCTACGACATGCTGGAAGATGTAACGGCAGCCGCCAAGCAAGCCAAACAGAAGCTGAAAGCCAAGTCGGTAGAAGCGGGTAAATACGACTTGGTGCTGGACCCCTCACACACGTATTTAACTATTCATGAATCGGTAGGCCACGCCACTGAGCTGGATCGGGTATTGGGCTACGAAGCCAATTTAGCGGGTACCTCGTTTGCAACGATCGATAAATGGAAATCGAAGAGCTTTAATTACGGCAGTAAAGACGTGAATTTCTTCGCCGACAAAACTCAGCCTGGTTCGCTGGGCGAGGTAGGGTGGGACGATGAAGGTGTTAAAACCAAACAGTGGGATATTATCAAAGATGGCATTCTGGTCAACTACCAGGCCATCCGTGATCAGGTACATATGCTTGGGGAAACGGAGTCTCAGGGATGCGCGTATGGCGATAGCTGGAGTGTAACTCAATTTCAACGTATGGCCAACATTTCCTTAGCGCCAGGCAAAGATCGGCTCACGGTCGATGAGATGATAAAAGATGTCAAAAAAGGCATTTATATCATTGGAGATGGCTCCTATTCAATTGATCAGCAGCGGTATAATTTCCAGTTTGGCGGACAATTATTCTATGAGATCAAAGATGGTCAGATTGTCGGCATGCTTCGGGATGTCGCCTATCAATCCAATACGCAGGAATTCTGGAACTCCTGTGTTAAAATCTGCGACGAACGGGATTATCGGCTGGGTGGCACATTCTTCGATGGCAAAGGCCAGCCAGTACAAATCAATTCTGTTTCGCATGGAAGTTCTACCGCTCGGTTCAACGGAGTAAACGTACTTAATACCTCAAGGAAGATTTAGTCCCTACGAGTGATGCCGAGTTCATAGCCGACACATTCGAACCAGCAACACAGGTGTCGGGGTTAAGAACGGCTGCGGTCGACCCGACATCACCCTAACCAAACTGAATCAAAAATATGGCCCTCATATCCCAGGAAGAAGCAAAGAAAATCCTTGATAAGGTGTTGTCCTTTTCCAAGGCCGATGAAATGAGTGTTAGTCTCAATGGAGCCCGGAGCAGTAATATTCGGTATGCCCTGAACACCGTTTCTTCTGGCGGAGAAGCCGATAATATGTCGCTTTTAATTACAGCCGGATTAGGCAAGCGATCTGGGTCGGCAACCATCAATGAATTCGATGATCGAGCCTTGGAACGAACTGTTCGACGGGCCGAAGAAATTGCTAGACTAGCCCCCGAAAACCCAGAATACATGCCCATGCTGGGCCCACAGAAATACCTCGAAACACCAACTTATTCGGAAAATACCGCCAAAATAGATGCTGAATACCGGTCACAGGTCGCTTTCGACAGTGTTGACCTGTGTGAGCAAAAGAACTTGACGGCTGCTGGCTATTTGCAGGACTCAACCGGTTTTTCGGCTATTGCAAACAGTAAGGGTTTATTTGGCTACAACCGGTCAACCTTGGCTGATTTTTCTGTTACCGTTCGCACGGCCGATAGTAAAGGGTCGGGTTATGTCACCCGTGACTTCACTGATATATCAAAACTGAATGCCCGCGAAACAACGAACATTGCGGTGCAAAAAGCAATGGCCTCCACCAACGCCCGATCTATAGAGCCGGGTAAATATACCGTTATTCTGGAGCCAACGGCCATGAGTACGTTATTGCAGAGTATGATGTCTGGCATGGATACCCGCCTGGCCGATGAGGGCAGAAGCTTTTTGAGCAAAAAGGGGGGCGGAACCCGGCTCGGAGAAAAACTCATTGACGAACGGATCACCATTTATTCTGATCCAGCCAACTCGGACGCCCCCAGCGAACCCTTTTCGGGCGCAGGGAACCGTCTGGCAGCAATGAGTTTTCTAGGAGGGGGCGGAGTTGGTGATGGTCGGCCGCTGGAAAAAGTAATGTGGTTTGACAAAGGGGTTGTCAAAAATATGAGCTATTCCCGCTTCTGGGCGGACAAAAAGGGAGTAAAAGCCACCCCGCCCTCCTCTGGATTTATTATGGAGGGAGGTAATCAGTCTTTAGCCGATATGACCAAAAGTACGGATAAAGGCATTCTGGTAACCCGCCTTTGGTATGTTCGGATGGTTGATCCCCAAACGTTACTGCAAACGGGGTTAACACGCGATGGAACGTTCTACATAGAGAATGGTCAGATCAAGTTTCCGGTGAAAAATTTTCGCTTCAATGAAAGCGCCGTAATAGTGCTGAATAATATAGAATCATTGGGGGCTCCGGTGCGGATGAATGGCAACATGATTCCACCCGTGAAAGCCCGTGACTTTACGTTTACCAGCTTGTCGGATGCCATTTAGGTTAGTTCTAAAAATTTCGGTGGTGGCTAAACTGTGTTGATCAGCAAACTCAGTTATTGACGATGAGATGTTTCTACCTTAAGGCGCGTAGACAATTAAATCATTAAAATCATAGCTGATGCCAAATAGACGAACACAGCAAAGATGATAGCTGTCTTTTCATACCGGGTAGCTACTCGGCGGTACTGTTTAAGTGAAATTCGATAACCCACCGCCTTGGGCGGTGGTGATGTACTGAAGGCTACGCCATTTTGCTAGTTTTACGACATGAGTAAGTATAAGAAACAATCTCATGTAGTCTGGAAGTGCGACTATCATATCGTCTGGACTCCCAAGTATCGTTTTCGGGTTCTGACGGGTCTAGTGAAAGACCTTGTTGAGCATAATATTCGGCTGTTGAGCGAGTGGGCCGCCCGCGCGGTGGAAGGGTTGTGAAGTGATTGAACTTAATGTGCAGTCCGACCACGTCCATTTGGTTATCAGCATACCGCCCAAGGTATCGGTTTCGGAGTTAATGGGTACCCTGAAAGGTAAGTTAGCGATCAAACTTTTCAAGAGTTATCCCCAGCTTAAGAAGAATCGGAGCGTCGAAGCGACCTTACTGGGGTAACCACTTTTGGGCGCGGGGATATTTCGTAAACACAGTCGGCATTAATGAATCGGACCGCTTAAAGCCAAGGGCCTGTCGATACTGGCTATTAGTGGGCCTCTATTTACTCAAGCCACTACACCCGATGATTTCCGCTATCGGCAATCCTTCCCGGTGGTTGACTCTATTGCCGGACAGAAGCTACCTGTTCCTAAAGAAAAACACAACTTACTTAAAGTAAACTCGCTTAGCCTACTGGGGGCCAACTGTCGCTGTTTTATGAATGGTCCTTGACCCGGCAAACCGCTCTTGTTTGGCTATGGCATGGGCGGTAATACGGGCAACTTTGGCCGCCAGTTAGAACCGGGCGGTGCTACTTACCGGCGGGTTACCCTGGAAGTCCGTCCCTACTGGATGCCCAACCAATTAACGGGCTTTTATGCGAGTCCCTATGTGCGTTGGAGTCGGTTAACCGTAAGCCAATTTGTCTAGGATTAATAGGGCGAAGCGATCCGGGATTCGCAGGGAATTCGGCTGACGAATCAACAGCAGAATACGATTTGGATTCCAGGTTTATTGGCTGGGGACAACTCATCGCCCGGTGGTTTTGTCTGGATGGCTTTGTGGGTGTTCAGCGTCAGCTTGTGGTGAGCTCTGCTGTACGGGGAAATCAATTTGTTGAGGCCATGACAGCTCCCTGGGCCCTTCGCTTTGGCTTGAGTGTTGGTCTTGCTTTTTTAACGCTATAATACGGGCTTACTCATTCGGCTGTTTTGCTGTCCGCCGTGAACAAAGGGAGAGGTAACGCTTACAAATTAGTACTGACAAGCCCTGTGCTACGGATTGAGGTTGGCAGAGATTGAAAATCAGAATCAAGTGTTTATTTTCAGCACACCGTTCTTGCGTTAAACCCTCTACCTTTTTAACATATGCCAGAGTTTTACCGCTGTGAGATAATGCCTTGATTGGCGTAGACAGCCCAATCTAAGCCGGGCGGCCGGTGCCGTGTTCTTTGATACATCAATACCGATGAAATGGCGTCTGTCCATTAAAGTGCTTAATTTTAAGCAGGGCCGCCTAAGGGGTTCGACAATCAGACGCTTACTCATCACTCGCTACGCCATGAGGGGGCGCTTACTAATGGGACTGCATCCCGAATTTCTATTCGAGTCGGACCGCCGACAAGCTACCTAAATCTTGGTTTCTTACCAGCCCTCAAACCTAAAGGCCGGAGTGAGGCCACCTAAAAGTAGATGCTAGCTTACAGCTCTTAAAGTTAGAGTTGATGTTACACCGCTTTAAGAGCAATACGGGCCACTGAACCGGGTAGCTTCCATTTACATCTCTCCCTACACGGGCCCAGCTTCGTGGTAGCCATCTAAGGACCCGACTACTACATCCGACTTTTTATAAGCACCCGATTGGGTCGTATACCGGAAAGAGGTCGGTGTGAATTGTTCGTCCCCCACAAGCCGCTCCAGGCTTATAGAGGCAGAGCTACTATAGAGGGGCAACGCGGGTTCCGTGGCCGTAGCCGATTCATAGCCAGTCACAGTCACCTTGGGCAGCTTGGTGCGGCTGGTAAGCACTATTTTGCCCCCAGCATCCAGCAAATCCAACCGAAGCGTAATCGGTCCTAGTTGACGCCGATTAATCCATTGAAACCA
>JAQBNX010000074.1 GCA_028288385.1 Spirosoma sp. | reverse complement strand
TACACTAACGGATGAGTTGGTTGGTAGTCTAGTCCGGCTTTCAACAATCCGGCTCATGCGTCCGGCTGACGTATATTCCATGTCAAATTGAGACATCAGTTGACCACCGCGGATAAAGGTAGCACTGCTGGGCTGGGTCGCAGCCGATTTGTACCCCATGGATATAGATGCCTGACTGCCCACTGCACGTACTACACGCCCATTCTCGTACTCAACCAAAAAACCGGCTTCCTGATCCATCGAGCGTTCGGCGATAGACGTCAGCACGGCGTTGGTGTATGTAAAGGAACGCTGCATCTCATCTGTCAGCCGACCGTTGACTTCAACCAGCTGATCAATCGTGCTAATTAACCGGCAAACGGCAGGATGTACCTTGGATCGCTGCTTACAAGAAAAAGCAACACCTATCAGTATATATACAATAACGTTTTTTAATAAATATCTAGTTTTCATTATACTAATATATAGACAACAAACATACTATAAGCCCGTAATATCCCGTACGGCAAAAAGTCAAAATGTTGTAATTTCGCAACATATATTTTTACCTTATCGTGCTAACCGAGACGCAGCAACCCCTCATTGAACGCATCCGCGACATCGGTCAACCCGAAGCCGTCCGTCGGTTCTTTAACTTGCTGAAGGAACTTATCGACATCATTAATCTGCCTAACGGCGATGCCCGCCTGGCGTTTACCGCTCGGAAAGATCAAAAGGCGATCACAGCGAATATAAACTTTTTCCCGGCTCTGCGTCTGGTAAAGCCGAATCGTAGTGAAGTGGAGTACTGGCTCACAATCAAAAAAGGCTGTCAGGATCAGTTGAGCAGCTTTCGGGAGATTGATTTTGTGCCGCTAACCGATAAATCAGACTATGTTTCGGTCGTGATCGGGCATGCCGACGCGCACCTGCTCCATCATCCGATAATTCGAAACTGTTGGGAAAGCTGCCTGCCCGAACTGGCCGAAACCGCCCGGCGAGGCCCCCACTCCGCCCGCCACAACGCCGATATTTATCAGGCAGCCGAAGATGAAGCGTTTTTGAGTGACCTCCTTCGACTCGCCCATGATCCTACCCTGGGCGAACGTGCCTTAAGCGGGTTTGCTGTAGAAGAAGCCGAGACCGACTATAAACCTGACCCTGAACGACCGGCTCAACCGCACAACCTGATTTTGTTCGGCCCACCCGGAACGGGTAAAACGTATGCGCTCCAGCCGTATCTACGTCACGAACAGGGCTCATCGGAGCGGTCTAGCCTCATTACGTTTCACCCGGCCTATAGCTACGAAGAATTTGTGGAAGGCATTCGGCCCGAAGTCGTAAATGGGCAGGTAAGCTACCGCATCCGCAAGGGAATCTTCTACCGGGCCTGTCTGTCGGCCGTTCAGCAGGCCGGTTACGCCACGCTGGCCGATTGCATGAACGATTCGCCCGAAAACCGCGCCCGCAGAATCTCGAAAGCTCCGGCGCAGTATCTGCTCATCGACGAAGTAAACCGGGCCAATGTTGCCGGTGTGTTTGGCGATCTGATTACGCTGTTAGAAACCGACAAGCGGCTGGGAGCGCAACATGAACTCTGGCTTACCCTCCCCTACTCGCAGGAGCGATTCGGTGTGCCAGCTAACCTCTACGTGGTTGGTACCATGAACACTACCGACCGATCCATTGCTTTGCTGGATATTGCCCTGCGACGGCGGTTCTCGTTTCGTGAGATGTTGCCAGACCCATCGGTCTTGCCCATTATAAACGGGGTCGATCTGCCCCTGTTGCTGCGGACGATCAACGAGCGTATTGAGTACCTGCTCGACCGCGACCATCAGATTGGCCATGCTTACCTGACTGGCGTCGAAAGCCACGCCGATCTGTGCTGCGCCTTTCGCGACCGAATCATTCCACTTTTACAGGAGTATTTTTTCAACGATTGGGCCAAAATTCAGTTGATACTAGGTGACAACCCTGCCTGGGGCAAAGACCCCGCCCAGCGGCTCATCTGGATTAAGAAGAAATACGCCGTTTCTGCTTCCAATGCGTTGTTCGGCGAAATGCCTGACTCGATGGACGAGGTCATTACGTACGAAATCAACCCGAACCTGCAACAGGGAAACTATGAGCAGGTGCCGGCTGAAGCGTTTACCAGGATTTATCAAAAAACCTAACATGAAAGCACTCGTTCTCACCGAATATAACCACTTAGCGCTACAGGACGTAGCGAAACCAACCATCCGGCCCAACGAGGTGTTGGTGCGGGTGCAGGCTGTGGGCATCTGTGGGTCCGACGTTCATGGCATGGACGGCAGCAGCGGTCGGCGCATTCCGCCCATTGTGATGGGTCACGAAGCCAGTGGCATCATTGCCGAGGTCGGGGCCGACGTGCAGGTCTGGGCCACCGGCGACCGCGTTACGTTTGACTCGACGGTGTATGTTCTTGACGACTGGTATAGCCGCCGTGGGCAGTATAACCTGAGCGATGGCCGGGAAGTGGTGGGCGTATCAACACCGGACTTTAAACGCCAGGGGGCTTTCGCCGAGTACGTAGCGGTGCCGCAGCATATTCTATACGCCATTCCCGATAATGTCACGTTTACGCAGGCAGCGCT
>JAQBNX010000071.1 GCA_028288385.1 Spirosoma sp. | reverse complement strand
GTTCATGGGCCGGGTCAACTACGACTACAAAGATAAATACCTGATAACCGCTACCTTACGACGCGATGGCTCGAGCCGTTTCGGTGAAAACAGTAAATATGGTAACTTTCCCGGTATCGCCCTGGCGTGGAACATCAACAACGAGGATTTCCTGAAAAATGTGTCCTGGCTCGATCAGTTGAAGCTACGCGTTAGCCGGGGATCGGTAGGAAACCAGGGGGTAGTTCCTTATCAAACACAGGGCTTACTGGGCCGTACTGTTTATGCGTGGGGGAATACGGGTGCCTATGGCTATCGGCCAAGTACCATTGGTAATCCTGATTTGAAGTGGGAAACATCGACTTCTTCAAACATAGGGGTAGACTTCAGCTTCTGGAGAGGCCGGGTAGCGGGTTCGATTGAGTTCTATCAGACCAACACCACCGACTTGCTGCTATCTGACCAACTGCCAACCTCTATTGGCTTCAATGCGGTAACGAAGAACGTAGGCGAAACGCGTAACCGGGGGGTCGAAATCAGTCTGTCGACTGTAAACGTTAATTCGAAAAGCGGATTCAAGTGGACGTCTGATTTCGCTTTTACCAAAAACAGCGAAGCCATTATTTCACTTTATAATGGTGCTGTCGATGACTTAGGCAATAAGTGGTTTATCGGCAAACCATTAACGGCTTTCTATGACTATAAGAAAGCGGGCATTTGGCAAACAAACGAAGCTGATCTGGCAAAATCATACCAAAGCTCCGTTGGCCAGATTAAAGTACAGGATACAAACAACGACGGTAAAACGACGGCTGATGACCGCGTATTTCTGGGTTCGGATATTCCCAACTTTAGTGCCGGGATTACCAACCGGTTTAGCTACAAAGGATTCGATCTGTCATTCTTCGTCTATGGCCGTTTCGGCCAGACCATTTTGAGCGGTTTCCACCGGGACAATAACCAGTTGGCAGGTCGTTATCAGCAAATTAAAGTAGACTACTGGACGCCCAATAACCCAACCAATGAATTTCCGCAACCCAAGTCGAACCAGGAGTTTCCGGTTTATAACACGTCCCTGTTTTACTTCGATGGCACATTCGTGAAAGTGCGTAACATCAATTTTGGCTACACGTTCACGTCTAAAATAACCCAGAAACTGGGTATGCAGTCGCTGCGTGTATTTACCAGTATCCAGCAGCCGTTCATCTTTTCGACTTATCGGTCAAAATACAACGGTGTCGACCCAGAAACAGCGGATGGGACCATCAATAATGACGTAGTACCGGCTACCCGGATAACCACCTTTGGGTTGAACGTTAAATTCTAAGCACGTATATAATCGCTGATCCAGGTATGCCCTGGGGTACGCTTTATATGCTTATAAAAATCTTTAGATTCTAAAACATGAAATCTATAATTTCCCCAAAATCATTCCGTATCCTGGGGCTTGCAACGCTCTTACTGAGCGGTCAGGCCTGCAAGGATGTATTGGAAGAAAAAGTAATCTCCAGTATTGGTAACGATTACGTTAATACCCCAAAGGGATTTGAGGATGCTGCTAAGGCAGCCTATGCTCCCTTACGAAGCTTTTATGCTACGCAGCAAGGCCTGACCATGACCGAATTCGGCACTGACCTTTATGCAACTGGTGCCGATGGCGGCTATAAAGGCTTTCATTTCTACGATACCCAACTGAATAGCTTCGTGGATTTCCTGCAAAATGTTTGGGAAGAATTATATCGGGGAATCAATACCTGTAATTCGGTTATCGAACGCGCGCCGGCAGCCAACGTTTCGGATGCGGTGAAAAAACTACGGGTGGCCGAAGCAAAATTTCTACGGGCGCACTATTATTTTATTCTTGTGCAACAATGGGGAGGTGTCGATCTGCGATTAACGGAAACACTATTACCCACCAAAAAAACCAGCCGGGCAACGGAGGCCGATATATATAAGGCAATCCTGGCCGATCTCGAATCTGCTCTGCCGGATTTAGACCCCAAAATCAGGTCGGCAGAGTATGGTCGGGCTACCAAAGCCGCTGCCGAACACCTGCTAGCTCGTGTGTATCTGACCAAAGCCACCTCGTCGGCCAAAGCCGCTGATGATTATGCCAAAGCCGCTACGTATGCCCAGAATGTAATTGCTAACTACGGGTTCAAGTTACTACCTGATTTTGCAAGTGTATTTGCCCAGGGAGCTGGTGAAATTAGTGATGAGGTCATCTTTGCGGTTCAATACACATCTGACCCATTGACCAACGCATCAAGTCCGCCGGTGGCAAATTCGGGAGGTAACACCGGTGGGAATAACCTGCACTTATTTTTTGGGATGCAGTATGACGTACAGGCCGGTATGGTTCGCGATATCTTTTACGGACGTCCGTTCAAGCGGTTGCGCCCAACAGCTTTTTGTTTAGAGACTGTTTTCAAAGACCGGGTAAATGACTCCCGCTACAAGAAAACGTTTAGAGACACCTGGATAAGCAATTCTCCCGGCACCTACAACACGGCCTTCGATAATTCTAAAAAGACAGTCACCTTTAAAGCAGGCGACACGGCCATTTATATTCCGGGTGTTGAATGGACCTTGGCCCAGCGGGCAGCGAAACCGTATCAGGTACTCGTACCGAGCGCCTACAATGAAGCCCTGTTTCCAACGCTGCAAAAATTCTTTGATCCACTCCGGCCCGACCGCACCTACGAACCAGGCAGCCGCGATTATTTGGCGTTCCGCCTGGCTGAGACGTATCTGATCCTGGCCGAAGCTCAACTGAAGTTAGGCAAACCAACTGAAGCGACAGCCGCTATCAATATGGTTCGTCGTCGGGCTGCCTGGCCTGGCAAAGAGACAGCA
>JAQBNX010000019.1 GCA_028288385.1 Spirosoma sp. | reverse complement strand
TGGTTTGGAGCCCATAAACTCGTAGCCATGGGCATACAGAATTACTTTCCCTTTCCAGTTTTGCGGGAAAAGAATCCGGTACTTCGCTCCATTAATTTGACCCGTATCTATTTTCGATACGTTGTTTTGAGCGAACAGTCCCGCCGAAAGCAAGCCAAAGACCAAGGTCAGACCCAAATTTTTCATGGCGTTCCCCAGACTTTAGTAGCCGTGTTGACAACCAGTTCCAGTTTACGCCACTGGTCATCAGGGGTTAGGTCGTTGCCGTGGTGCGTACTCGAAAACCCACATTGCGGGCTGACACCCATGTTGTCGAGCGACATGTATTTAGCCGCTTCGTCGATGCGCTTGGCCATCTCCTCCACGCTTTCCAAGTGTTTCAATTTTGAGGAGATGATGCCCAGCACCACCATCTTATTGTCGGGCACAAAGCGAAGCGGAGCAAAATCACCGCTTCGCTCGTCGTCATACTCCAGAAAATATGCATCGACGTTAATGGAATTGAATAGGATTTCTGCTACCGGCTCATAGCCCCCTTCGGCAAACCAGGTGCTGCGGTAGTTACCCCGGCAAAGATGTATCCCTACCGTTAAATCATCGGGCCGACCATCGATCACCGAGTTAATCAGAGCCGCATACGTTCTGGGTAATTCGTCGGGGTCTTCGCCCCGCTCAACGGCAGCCGCCCGCATTTTAGGGTCGCAGAGGTAGGCCAGGTTGGTATCGTCTAACTGCAGATACCGTAGCCCGGCCTGGTATAGATGGTCAATTTCTTCCCGATAGGCCGCAGCTAAATCATGAAAAAACTCGTCCATGTCCGGGTACGAATTGATGTCGATTGACTTACGCCCTCCCCGAAAATGCACCATCGTCGGAGACGGAATCGACACTTTAGGCGTTTGGCTTACTACCGATTTCAGATAATTGAAATCAGCGACCTGAATGTCATGGACGTGTTTCAATTTTCCCGTTACGCTCAGTTTAGGCGGGGTGAACCCATCTTCTGCCGCTTTGGCGGCCGGATTGGCATCAATGCCACCCGTCACCGTTACACCTTCCAGTTCTTTGAGGAAATCGAGGTGAAAATAATCCCGACGAAACTCACCGTCGGTGATGGATTTCATGCCCGTCGATTCTAGTTTGCTAACCGTTTGGGCAATGGCTGCGTCTTCGATGGCCCGAAGTTCATCGGTTGAAATGAGGCCTTTTTTCCACTTCAGGCGGTTTTCTTTAACGGCCGGGGTTCGTAATAGACTGCCAACGTGGTCGGCACGAAAGGGTGGTTTCATAGGGGTTATTATTTAGCTGCCATGCGGATCGCTCCATCCAATCGGATGACCTCACCATTTAACATCTGGTTTTGGATAATGTGTTTAACTAAAGCGGCATATTCATGGGGTTGCCCCAGACGCGGTGGAAACGGCACCTGTTGCCCCAGCGATAGCCGGGCTTCTTCGGGGAGGCCCGCTAACAACGGCGTTTCAAACAAACCTGGTGCAATGGTCATCACCCGGATGCCGAAGCGGGCCAACTCGCGGGCAATGGGTAGGGTCATAGCCACGATGCCCCCCTTTGAGGCCGAATAAGCTGCCTGGCCAATCTGCCCATCAAAAGCCGCTACCGATGCGGTGGAGATCAGCACACCCCGCTCCCCCGTGAGCGGTTCCGCTTCAGCTGGTGCGCCGGTGCGATACCGGTCGCCCTGGATGGGATCGTTGGTCTGCAAGTGAGCCGATACCAACCGAATTATGTTGAATGAGCCGATCAGATTGACGGTGATGGTTTTAGTGAAACTGGCCAGGGAATGCGGTCCATTTTTGCCCACTACCCGTTCGGCTGGCCCAATGCCCGCGCAATTAATTGCCCCGTGCAAGCCACCGAACGTTGTCAGAGCAATCGAAATAGCGTTTTGAACCTCCGCTTCGTCCGTTACGTCGGTTTTGACAAAGCGGGCGTTTGGTCCTAACTGGCTCTCGGCCTGCTCGCCCGTTGTGGTGTTTACATCAAGCAAAACGGCATTGCCACCCATGTCAACAATCATCCGGGCCGTTGCCAGGCCCAGGCCCGAAGCCCCGCCGGTGATGATAAAGGTATTGTTCTGAATATCCATTTAGGGTTTACGTATACAATTGTTCCACTAAGGTAGCCCGGTGTTTCAATATCGCCCGTTGATTCAGCGAGCCTTTATCGGTGATTTCGCCCAGATCAATCGAAGGTGGGTCAAGAGCAATCACCGCTTTAGTAATGCGATTGGCACTACCGGTGGCGGTTTTGCTCAGTGTCAGTAACAACTGGTCGATGTATTGCTGGATGCGCTCATGCAGAAAAGCCTCCGTGGCCGAACAGTCGGGCGACAGACTGGCCAGTTCCCGACACGCGTAAGGGTTCAAAAACAAAATAGCACTGACAAACTCTTTGTCCAAACCCGCAATGACAACATCCTGCACAATAGGCGCCCCTGCGGAGAGAACTTTTGCTTTCAGACTGCCCACGTTTACCCACGTACCGGTGGAGAGTTTAAAATCTTCGGCAATGCGCCCGTCAAAAAGCAAGCCCTTGTTGGGGTCAGCCTCATCCACAAAACGCACGGCATCGCCTGTTTTGTAAAAGCCTTCTTCATCAAATACCGAAGCAGTAGCTTCGGCGTTGCGCCAATAACCGGGCGTTACGTTAGGGCCCTGATAACGAATCTCCAGCTTATCGCCATCGGGTACCAATTTCACCCTCATGCCCGCTACGGGTACACCCAACAGTCCCGAGTAACTCCCGGCCCAGTTGGCAAACAAGGCCGATGGGCCTGACTCGGTACAGCCTAATCCGGTGATGATAGAGACAATCTGTCCCGTCGTTTCACGGGCTAATTCTTCTAACCGATTCCAGACGGGTTGCGCCAGGCTAGCACCAGCGTAAAAAGAGAAGCGTAGATTCCTGAAAAACGTCTTTCGTAATTCGGGTTCTTTTTCCAGGTATGGAATGAGCATTTCAAAACCCCTGGGCACGTTGAAATAGGCCGTTGGCGATATCTCGCGCAGGTTTTCGACGGTAGCTTCAATGCCTTTGGGTGTAGGTTTACCATCGTCAATGTAAAGTGTTCCCCCATTGTAGAGCGTTAAACCAAAATTATGGTTTCCGCCAAAGGTATGATTCCAGGGTAACCAGTCCACAAAAATGGGTGGTTCGGTGGCCATGACCGGAAACGCCTGCGTAATCTGCTGTAAATTGGCGCACCACATCCGTTGCGTATTAATGACACCCTTTGGCAAACCCGTCGAACCCGATGTAAACAGAATTTTAGCTACGGTATCGGCCGTTACGTGTTCGTGAGCCCGTTGAACGGCTTGGGTACACTGGGTGGCGGTTAAGTCCGTAAACGAAACGGCCGATCCCTCTTCGACCGAAACCAGCATTGCCTCTGGGAAAAGCTCTTGAGCCTTAGCCAGCGCCCGTCCGTAGATCTTTCCATTTTGGGCAAAAATCAATTTGGGCGTGAGCGCCTGCAGTGTATGGCAGAGTTTCCCAAAATCATTTGACAGAATAGAATACTGGGGCGAAATGGGTGAATAGGGGATGCCAACATGAACAGCCGCCAACGCCAGCAAAGCGTGTTCGAGGCTGTTTTCTGACAGGATGGCAATAGTCTGCTCACCCGAAAACTTTTGATCGAGTAGGTATTGGGCAATGCTTTCTACCTGCCGGAGCGTTTCGGCATACGTCAGCTTCTGCCAGATACCGGCTAGATTGCGCCGGGCAATGAATGGTGCATCAGGGGTTACATAGGCCCAGTAGACTAACTTCTGGGTCAATTTTTGAGGAAATTCGGCTATAGGCTGTTCCGATTCAAGCAGAATAGTGCCATCAGCCTGGATCGTTTTCTGGGTGGTAGTTGGGCCGAACGTGCGGGTCTGTACCATATTCTCTGCGCTATTCACCAACTTTCTTTGCTCTATGGGCCAAAAACTCCTCTAAACGGGCTTTCGCTTCGGGGGTATTCTGGGCGATGGCAGCCGTCAGCGATTCCATCATCAATCCCTGGTCTTGTGCTGAATCAACGATTCGGGGCAAAATATGCATGAGCGCATAATTGGTCATTCCTGCATTGGAAGCCACTTTGCCGGCCAGTTCCAGGGCGTGTTTCATCCCATTACCTTCTTCCACGACGTACTGCGATAAGCCAATTGCCAGGCCTTCGTTTGCCGGATAGACCCTTCCTGTGAGCATCATGTCGGTCATGCGGGCCAGGCCAATCAATTTCGGCACGCGAACCGACGCGCCCCCACCCACAAAAATGCCCCGCTGTCCCTCGGGCAGGGCATAAAACGTGGAGGATTCAGCCACGCGTATGTGGCAGGCACTGGCTAATTCCAGCCCACCCCCTACACAGGCCCCGTGCAACAGGGCAATAACGGGAACGGTGCCAAACTGCACGCGGTCTAAGGCACGGTGCCACATCCGGGAATGATGCAGCCCCTGAACGGCGTCGCGTTCGGTGAGGGCTGACAGGTCCAGACCGGCACTAAAATGCCCACCTTCACCGTAGAGTATAGCGCAGCCAACCCCCGCCGGTATGTTGGCAAATAGCTGTTCAATAGCCAAAATCAGTTCGTCATTAAGGGCATTCCGTTTGTTAGGGCGGTTGAGCTTAACAAGCAGAATATTGTCCTGAATTTTAATCTGTAACGTATCGGGCAGTGGCGGCATATTACTCAGCAGTGGTTATTTGAGCCAATCGTTCTTTATGGTAAATGGCCTGGCGGTATGGTTTCAGGGCCAGGTAACTCAGCAGCAAACCTACTCCACCA
>JAQBNX010000009.1 GCA_028288385.1 Spirosoma sp. | reverse complement strand
ACGAATTTCGCTGTTGGTAAAAGACGTTCAGTCGTATGTGCGCGATAAGACAGGCCAAAAGCTTAGCGGGCAGCAGAAAGCAATGATCTGGGAAGCTGTTCCGCGCATGTTTAGATTTGACAATGTGCTAGACCTCTATACGGATTTTTACCGCTGGATTGGTAAACCTGAGCTGTTCAGGAATGACCACCGCCTGACGTTAGAATACGCCGATGTGTTTGCCTTGATTTACTGCCGCATACGTCTGGAAGGCCTCACCACCTATACGCATGTAAAGCACTTGCTGGTAGACGAGATGCAGGATTATACGCCCGTTCACTATGCCGTCTTGTCAAGATTGTTCCTTTGCCGAAAGACTATTTTGGGCGATGTAAGCCAGACGGTTAATCCCTACAGCGCTTCATCGGCTGAAACGATTGAAGGCGTGTTTCCTCAAGCCCATGTGGTCAGACTTTATCGAAGCTACCGATCAACCTTAGAAATTACGGCCTTTACCCAGCGCATCATACCCAACCCTGACATTATACCCATGGAAAGGCATGGTCAGGAACCCATAGTAACCCGCTTTAGCAACCCCAGCGAGGAATTAGCAGCCATTAAAGAGCTGATCACAATGTTCCAGGAATCACAAAGCAGATCATTTGGCATCATCTGTAAAACCTTCCAGCATGCCGCCAATACGTATGATGCGTTCAAAGCCTCAGGGGTTCATTTGCTTACCGGTGACTCGGCGGTCTTTGAAGAAGGCGTCATCATCACGACAGCGCACTTGGCGAAAGGCCTTGAGTTTGATGAGGTTCTTGTGCCATATGCTTCAGCCGATACGTATCGAACAGAGGCCGATAAGCAAATGCTCTATATAGCCTGCACACGAGCGATGCATCGGCTAAGGGTGACCTATTCAGGGGTTATCACAGAGTTTTTGTCGGCTGCTAATTGAACAATCGTCTGAAGGCCTGTGGCGACAGGTGTGTCTTTATTTTAAACAGTTTACTAAACGATTGAGAGTGCTCGAAGCCCAGCCTATACGCTACTTCACTGACTGACAAGTTTGTGGTGGATAAGATCTCTTTCGCTTTTTCAATCAGCTTACCATGAACATATTGCTGCGCATTTTGACCGATTAGCGACCGCAACATGTCACTTAAATAACTGGGCGAAAGGTTGACCTGTTGGGCTAGGTAATGAACCGTCGGTAGGCCCTGGCTTAAAGACAGTTCAGCGGTAAAATAAGTCTCTACTACTTCTTCCAGCTTTTGCAATAGATCACTGTTGACTCCTTTACGGGTAATGAACTGACGTTTGTAATAACGATTGGCGTAGTTGAGCAACAACTCGACTTGGGCTATAATCACATCCTGACTGGAGTCATCGATTCGGTTTGACAATTCATGGTCGATCATGGTAAAGATCTCAATGATGGTTACCTTTTCCTCTTCCGAAAGATGCAACGTTTCATGAGTAGAATACGAGAAGAAGCCATACTGTTTAATGGTTCTGGCCAGGGGGTATCCTAAAAAGAAATCCGGATGAATCAGCAATGTATACGCCGAACACACGCTACCATCGTTGTCGGGGTTACCAATAAGCTGACCTGGGGATGCGAATAACAAGCCCCCTTCATCAAAATCGTAATACTGTTGGCCGTATTTTAGTTTGCCGCCAAGTTTTGGCTTGTACGCTATTTTATAAAAGCCCAGTACGTGATAGGAAGGAAGCCTAAGCCCTTCAAGCTGAGAATGGGGACCCTTAATCAGACTAACCAACGGATGCCGAGGGGTAGGTAAACCAAAAGCTCGGTGCGCCTCGGTTAGCGATTCGATTTTATGAGGGCTGTTTTCTGCTTTGTTCATTGCTCTGCGAAAAAATGATAACCGATAGATTGATTTATCATTATCGGTTATCACGGATGCTTTATTCAACGATTTCCCTGCCTTCGGGTTCCCTAGTTGGATTGACCTTGAGCGGAGTTGGAAACATCTTCCCAGGCTTCCCAAGTCGCTAGCCGCTCCCTATAGGCCGTGCGTACCCATGGCAAATTATGACTGCCTAGGAAGAACCGCAGCGGAGGATTTTCTTCATCAACTACTTTAAAGAGTGCCTCCGACGTTGCCGCTGGATCACCCCTTTCCATCGTTTTTAAACGATCGAAAAACTGCGTTTTAAAATCGGTGTAAATGTCGATACTTTCTGAGAACTTCAACGATTCGGGGCTTCCGAACTCGGTGGCGTAGGCACCCGGCTCAATAATGGTTACCTTGATGCCAAACGGTTTAACCTCCGCCGCCAAGCTTTCGTGGATCGCTTCGAATGCCCATTTTGACGAACAATAGTAGCCGATTACGGGTAGGGTTACATGACCTAGATTGCTAGATGTGCCCAGGATTCGACCACTACCCTGCTTTCTCAATAAGGGCAAGGCCGCCTGAATGACAGAAACGGGGCCGATGATATTGGTTTCGTAAAGGGCACGAATATCATCTGCACTGGCTTCCTCAATGGTGCTAACTAGTGAATAACCGGCATTATTAAACACAATATCTAGCCTGCCGAAATGAGCATAAGCTTGCTCAACGGCTGTTTTCGCTTGCTCAAGCCGTGTCACATCAAGCTCCAGGGTTAGTACGTTTTGGCCGAATTTTTCGGTCAGGTCGACCAGGCTTTCCAGTTTGCGAGCGGTAGCCGCTACCTTGTCACCCCGCTTCAGAGCGGCATCGGCCCAAACGCGTCCAAACCCACGGGAAGCGCCCGTGATGAACCAGACTTTAGGAGATGTTACAGGAGCTGGGGCAGGTTGAACACTTGCCTTCTCATGATGAGGTACCATATATAATTTGCTTTTAATGATACGTCAAAGGTCAGGCTCTGCCATTCGTTAGCTGTAGTCTAATCGAGGGGATTTGTAGTCAAAATGAGAAACGAGCGCTAAGGTTAAACGTGCAGCACGGCAACGATCTCGAACTCCATAGGACATTAAGCACAAAGTAGGTTGGTTAAAACACACCCAGGTAAAGTACAAGTAAATGGTTGGCAAATAAGAATGGCCGTGTATGCGCTTTACGCCTATAGTCAGTATCTGTGACCCTATCGGCTGGGTTACTTTTGCTCCTATCTCGAATTAACAACAACTAACGATGAGCAACGGTATATGAGCAATGGTTTCCATTATTTATACGCTGTCTTTTCGCTGCTTCTACCGTTAATCGTATCTGCGTTTCCGCTGTTACTTTTTACCGGGCTGAGCCACCTAAAATTAGTGGATGAGTCCGTACCTGTCCTTGCCTTATCCACCTTGGGGAGTGCGCTGATGGGCTGTTTGAGTTCAGGTTTAGCCGTTTTAGTATCCGCCGGTCTACTCACACATGGAATGAAAGGCGATGGTCCAACATCTGTAACAGGTGCTGTCATGTATTTCATGACCGGCGGATTTTTTACCCTAGCCACTCTTCTGATAGGTTTATCGATGATTGCAAACCGGGTTCTTAGCAAGCAAACCTAATTTCCGTTGATTGATGGGTGTGTTTAAAATGGCTGCCCTGAACCCAACCCTATTTTTGATACCAAGGGTTGGCATTTTCCGGTGTCCAGATCTCGCTTTGCGCGGGCAGTCCTGACGCGGTGAGCCACAAAAAATAAGCTTACAGCGGATTTCATAAGGAGTTTTTGCCTGATTTCGCGGAGTAAGAAAGCGATTTGAATTTTTGGGTTAAATCGGTCAGTGATTTTTCTACCCCCATTCGTTCGAGCGACGACGCCCCAACGAAGCCATGGGCCGAAGTTTGCTCCAGAATGAGGCTGACGTCTTCAGGTGTATTAATAGGACCACCGTGCGCCAGAAAGAAAAGGGTCGGATTTACGGCTGCCCCCGCTTCTATGATCTGCTGGGTTCGTTCGACGGCCTCATCCATCGAACAGCTAGCCGACACCACCCCAATGGAGCCACCCACGGTAGTGCCTACATGAGCGATAATCGCATCGGCACCCGCGTCAGCCATCTGGCGGGCATCCTCGGGGGTGGCTACGTACACAATCGAAAACAGCTCCATTTTTGTGGCGAGCCGTACCATCTCGACTTCTTTGTCGAAGCCCATGCCGGTTTCTTCCAGAACCTGCCGAAAGTGACCGTCAACAATGGAGTGCGTTGGAAAGTTATTGATACCCGAAAAACCCATCTCTTTCACCCTGAGCAGATGATGCCACATGCGTCGACGCGGGTCGGAACCGTGAACACCGCATATCACAGGAATTTCTTCGACAACCGGCAATACCTCAAATTCGCCAATTTCCATAGCTACAGCATTGGCATCTCCGTAGGCCATCAGACCAGCGGTTGAGCCGTGACCCGCCATTCTGAATCGCCCGGAGTTGTAAATGATGATCAAATCAGCCCCTCCTTTTTCAATGAATTTAGCGCTGATACCGGTTCCGGCACCGGCAGCAATAATGGCTTTGTGCTGATTCAGCGTAGCCTGTAAACGGTCCCTTACTTCCTGTCTTGTGTAGGGATTCCCCTTCCCCGTCCATGGATTCGGCATATTTCACGATGTAGGTTGGTTTTCAATAGTTGCTCAGATGTGTCCGTTTGTGGGTTGCCAGCCAAATAGGTAATTGTTGTGTAACATCGTTCAGG
>JAQBNX010000689.1 GCA_028288385.1 Spirosoma sp. | reverse complement strand
CCTGAACTAAGACGTAGTAAACACGACCATGATCAAAATCAGGTACATAACCCTTGCTCTATCGTTCATTCTGACGACAGCCAATACACTTTTGGGCCAGCAGGCAGCCCGTAAGCCTAACTTCGTTATTATCCTGGCCGACGACTTGGGCTACGGTGATATCGGCACCTTTGGTGCAACGGATGTCCGTACCCCAAACATTGATCGGCTGGCGACCAACGGACTCAAGTTCACCGACTTTTATTCGACCTCGCCGGTTTGCACCCCAACCCGCTTTGGGTTGCTGACGGGTCGATACCCTCGTCGGCAGGGTATCGACCATGTGTTTTTTCCGGAAAGCTTTACCGGTATTCCCAGCCAGGAAGTGACGCTGGCCGAAGCGCTGAAAGAGAAAGGGTATAAAACCGGCATCGTTGGAAAATGGCATTTGGGCCACCATCGCCAGTTCCTGCCCCTGCAAAACGGCTTCGACGAATACTTCGGCATTCCGTACAGCAACGATATGCAGGGCGTAGTATATCTGCGCGGGAACGACGTTGAAACCTATAAAGTAGACCAGCATTTCACGACCAAAACCTATACGGAGGAAGCCATCAAGTTTATCGATCATCATAAAAACGAGCCATTTTTCCTGTATCTGGCCCACAACATGCCGCACGTTCCGATCTATGCCTCGCCACAATTTGAAGGCAAATCAAAACGGGGCCTGTATGGCGACGTGATTGAAGAACTGGACTGGAGCGTGGGTGAAGTGGTAAATACACTGAAGAAAAATGGTCTGGACGAAAACACGCTGGTTGTGTTCACCAGTGACAACGGCCCGTGGCTGATTTACGACCTGGAAGGTGGTTCGGGCGGGCCGTTGCGGGAAGGCAAAGGAACTACGTTTGAAGGCGGGCAACGGGTGCCAACCGTGTTCTCCTGGCCGTCGAGAATCAAGCCGGGAACGGTGAATAACGACCTTGGTTTGCAACTGGACATCTTCCCGACCTTTCTTAAACTGGCGGGTGAAGCAACCCTGAAACCCAAAAACCCGCCGGGCCGGTACGCCGGGCCGGACGCTTCGCTTGATGGCGAGGATATTAGCGCCGTGTTGCTGGGAACGGGAAAACGGAAAGGCGATGAGTTCACCTATTATTCCAACGGGCAGATTGAGGCCTTCCGCAAGGGAGACTGGAAACTGCATCTGCCCCATGCTGCGGTGACCAACTCCCTGAATGGCCAGAAAAGCACAGCCGACGAACCGTTGCTTTTCAATTTGAAAGAAGACATTGGCGAGACGAAGAACCTGTATGCCGCGCATCCGGAGAAAGTAAAAGAACTCCGGAACGCGCTGGATGCTTTTACCCAACGCATTGGCAAAACGCCCCCGGCGCTGCCTCAGCGACTGGCTGCCGATGATTCGCACATCAAAAAATACCAGCAACGACACGCCCTATCCAGGAAACAACCGTAACGTGGACCTCTGGTCCGCGTTACATAAATACGATCATGAAAAATACAATTCTCCTTTTCTTCCTCCTCGTCGGCATCACGACACGTTCGATGGCCCAGGTGGATGGGTCTCATCAGGTGTCAGCTAGTGAGAAAGCGGCCATTATCAAGGTGCTGGACGACTATATCAACACGTTCAGTGCCAAGGATCTGGCTGGCTGGGAAAGCACGTATCAGTTTCCGCATTATCGACTGGCCAGCGGCAAAATGTCTGTACTGGAAAAAGCGGGATTGCGCGACTCGGCCACCGTATTTGGTCCGCTGCAAAGAGCGGGCTGGGACTATAGCAAATGGGACCATCGTACCATTGTTCAGGCATCGGAAAACAAGGTACATCTCGACACCAAGTTCACCCGCTATCGTAAGGACGGCAGCAAAGTAGCTTCCTACGAATCACTGTACGTTCTGACGAAAGAAAATGGCCGATGGGGTGTCAAACTCCGGTCGAGTTTCGCGGAGTAAAAAGAAATGGGTAACCACCTAAAACACGAACGTGAATGATAAATCTCAACCATATAGCGATAATGTTCCTGGGCAGTAGTCTACTGGGCCTACAGGCATCGGGGCAGAACATTACCCAGCAACAGCAACCGTTTAAAGGCGTAATTGGCAAAACGAGTGCCGACTCCAAAGAATCCTGGACGTTTCCCGTAAAAGCGCCCGTCGGCGCGCCAAATGTCGTCTGGATATTGCTCGACGATGTGGGCTTTGGTGCCAGCAGCGCCTTTGGCGGGGTAATCCACACGCCCACATTCGACAGTCTGGCGAACAATGGCTTACGCTACACCAATTTTCACACAGCCGCGATCTGTGCACCAACCAGAGCCGCCCTACTTACCGGACGCAACCAGCACCGGGTTCATGAAGGTGGCTTTTCGCATGTGTGGGCCTCGGCTGGCTACCCCGGTTGGGATGGCCGAATTCCATCCGACAAAGGTACGATTGCCGAAATCCTCCGCGAATCGGGCTACAATACATTTGGGGTAGGTAAATACGGCCTGACGCCCGACCAGGATGCTTCCGATGCCGGACCGTTTGACCGATGGCCTTCCGGGAAAGGATTCGACCATTTCTTTGGCTTTCTGGGATCACAAACCGACCAGTATAAGCCCGACCTGATTGACGATAACGCCCACGTTACGCCAGATGGCCGCCACCTGAGTGATCAGATTACCGATAAGGCTATCAGCTATATCGAACGACAGAAAAAAGCAGCCCCCAACAAACCCTTTTTTCTGTACTATTCGCCGGGGGCGACTCATGCCCCGCATCAGGTAGCGACAACGTGGAGCGATCAGTACAAAGGCAAATTCGACAAAGGCTGGGACGTGTTCCGCCAGGAGGTATTCACCCGGCAAAAGCAGCAGGGCATTATTCCGGCCAACGCCATTTTACCCGACCGTAACCCGAGCATCAAAGCCTGGAATGCGCTGTCGGCCGACGAGAAAAAACTATACGCCCGCTTCATGGAAGTCTATGCGGGTTACCTCACCTACACCGATCACGAAGTAGGGCGCGTGGTCAATTACCTAAAGCAAATCGACCAGTTAGACAATACGCTGATTATGCTGGTGATTGGCGATAACGGTGCCAGTAAAGAAGGTGCGTTGACTGGCGTCATTGCCGGGTCACTGGCAGAGTCGATGGGTACGCAGCGGTCGGAAGCGGAACAGATTAAGGCTAATCTGGCCAATATCGATAAGATTGGTACACCCGAAGGGACGAACGCCAATTATCCGCTAGGCTGGGCACAGGCAGCCAACACCCCGTTTAAGTACTGGAAGCAGGACGCTCATTCGGAAGGCGGAACGCGGAATCCGCTCATCGTTTTTTATCCAAAAGGCATCAAGGACAAAGGCGGCATTCGTACGCAGTATGGGCATGTAAATGACCTGCTGCCCACCACGCTGGAATTTGTAGGTATCAAAGCACCCGAATACATCCGGGGCATCAGGCAGGATACCATTCAGGGGACATCCCTGGTCTATTCATTCGATGATGCCAGAGCGGCTTCCCGCCATATGGTACAGTACTACTATATTTTCGGATCGCGGTCAATTTATAAAGACGGCTGGAAAGCCGGGTTCGCCTACAAACCAGCGAATAAGGCACGCGGTATCATCTCGGCCATCAGCGTAGCCGATACGGCCAACAATGACTGGCAGTTGTATAACCTGAATGAGGATTTCAACGAGCGTACCAACCTGGCCAAAAAGTACCCCGAAAAGCTGGAAGAGCTAAAAACTGTCTTTGAGCAGCAGGCGAAGATCAATAACATCTATCCCTTCATTACCTGGGATGATGTGCTGAACCGCTTTGCCGTGCCCCAGCGAAAAGAAAATGCAAAACTTGACTAATTGCACGATGACCCGTCTCAGGAATAGATTGACAGTGGCATTGATCGTGGCGGTCTTGTCCATAACCGGCTTTACAACCCGCACGCCCGATAAAGAAACGGTGCTGAAGACTGCCAGGGAAGCCTATCTTTATGGCTTGCCCCTTGTACTCACGGACTTGACTCGTATTGGGGGTGGCCGGCCTGATAACGTATTTACGCACAGCCACGCCTTTCCCGACCATACCTTTCGGCTGGTGGTCAGGCCAAACAACGATACCTATTATTCGTCGGCGTTTCTGGATTTAGGAGCGGAGCCCATTGTCCTCAGCATTCCCGATACGAAAGATCGGTACGCAGTTGTGCCGCTGATGGATGCCTGGACCAATGTGTTTGCGTCATTCGGCAAACGAACAACGGGCACCAAAGCCCAAACGTACGTTGTAACGGGACCCACGTGGAAGGGTAAACTACCGAATGGACTACCACAGGTAAAATCGCCTACCGATTTAGTCTGGATTATCGGCCGGGTACAGGTCAACAGCCCCGAAGATGGTAAGCAGGTTGTGGTTCCTATCCAGAAGGGGTTGAAACTAACTCCCTTAAGCCAGTGGGGGAAAGGCGAACAGGCGCCGTTACCCACGGCAGTCTCTCCCGTATATTCCGTTGAAAAATCGGAAGCGGTACAGGCATTGAAGGCAAAGAAAATCAGCGTGGTGGAAGCACTCAACCGGTTATCGACCGAAGAGTATTTCACCTACCTGAACGAATTGCTGGTTAAGAACCCTGGCACACCAGCCGACAAACCGGCTCTGGACCGGTTTGCTCAGATCGGTATCCAGCCAGGCACGAAATTCGATATAAGCACGTTCGATGCGGCTACACAGACCGAACTTAACTCAGTAGCCACCAAGCTACTGGCATCTTTCGACGCGGGTCGAACAATACTACGTGATAGAAAAGAAGGAAAACCTGACCTAACCATGGGCCATTATGGCACCAATTACCAGAAACGAGCCGCTGTCGCTTACTTTGGATTGGGTGCGCTAGGGCCCGAAGATGCGGTTTACCTGGGCTATAACACCGATGAGACTGGTCAGCCGCTCACGGGAAATGCCAGCTATATCATTCACTTTGAACCAAAAAAAACGCCCCCTGCCCGCGCATTCTGGTCCATTACGCTCTATGACAAGGCAGGCTATCTGACCGAAAACCCCATCCGTCGGTACGCTATCGGCGACCGAGACAAGCTGAAATTCAACCCGGACGGGTCGCTGGACATTTACGTGCAGCACGCATCGCCGGGCAACCA
>JAQBNX010000856.1 GCA_028288385.1 Spirosoma sp. | reverse complement strand
AGTGTGCGAGTGGAGATTTAAACCAAAATCATGGCTGCTGTTGCTGATAAAGTCAAAGAAATTGTGGCCGACGAATTGTCGGCGGATGAGAGCATTGTGACCAATCAGGCCCGTTTCGTCGAAGATCTGGGCGCCGATTCTCTCGATGTTGTTGAACTCGTGATGCGCTTCGAGGAAGAATTTGAAATTGAAATTCCCGATGAAGACGCCGAGAAAATTGCCACTGTTGGCGACGCCATCAGTTATATCGAAGGCAAAACAGGAGCGTAAAGCTTCCAGAAAGGGAGGGCAAACGGGAGCGAGAGAGGGAGGTGAGGAAAGAACTGGCGATTCAATGCGCTCTTTTTTCTTTACATCCTTCTTTCTAGCCCGCTTGCTCTCCCTTTCGTATTTGTATTAAGAAATGGAACGAGTCGTCGTTACTGGATTAGGCGCTGTCACCCCGATTGGCATTGGAGCCCCCGCATTCTGGAATGGTGTGGTCGAAGCGCGTAATGGTGTTAAGCCCATCACGCTCATTGACGCTACACCGCATATCGTTAAGTTCGCTGGCGAAATCTCCGAGTTCGATCCGCATAATTACATCGAAAAGAAGGAAGCGAAACGTATGGATCGCTTCGTTCAGTTCGCCATTGTTGCCTCGGATGAGGCCCTTGCCGATTCGGGCTTGAAAATTACCGAAGAGAATCAGGACCACATCGGTGTCATCATCGGTTGTGGCGTGGGCGGTTTGCAAACGTGGGAAACCGAACACACCAAATTCATGAAGGGCGGTCCCGACCGGGTTTCGCCATTCCTGATTCCCATGATGATTGTGAACATGGCGGCGGGACACGTTTCCATTCGCACTGGCGCGCGCGGCCCGAACACATCAGTCGTGTCGGCCTGCACCTCGTCGGCGCACGCCATTGGCGTGGCCTTCGATTTCATCCAGCGCGGCGAAGCCGTGGCCATGCTCGCGGGGGGCACCGAAGCGCCGATTTCCAATTGCGGCGTCGCGGGCTTTGGCAACATGCGCGCCCTGTCTCGCCGCAACGACGACTACAAAACCGCCTCGCGTCCCTTCGACAAAGACCGCGACGGCTTCGTGATGGGCGAAGGGGCGGGCACGCTGCTGCTCGAATCGCTGACCTCCGCCAAAGCGCGCGGCGCTCACATCTATGCCGAAATGCTCGGTCATGGCTGGGCGGGCGACGCCTACCACATGACGGGTATGCGCGAAGATGGCAGTGGTTACTCGAAAGCCATCAACCTCGCCCTCAAAAAATCGGGGGTTACGGCTGATGAAGTGGATTACGTCAACGCGCATGGCACCTCGACGCCGACCAACGACCCCGTCGAAACCCGCGCTTTGAAAGATGTGTTTGGCGAGCGCGCTTACAAAATTCCCGTCAGTTCGACCAAGTCGCAAATCGGCCACTTGCTCGGCGGCGGTTCGGCGGTCGAATCCATCGCGTGTATTAAGGCCCTCGAAGAAGGCATTGTACCGCCCACCATCAACCACTTCGAGCCCGACGCCGAATGTGACCTCGATTATGTGCCCAACGCCTCGCGCCGCGCCGACATCAATGTGGCGCTTAACAACGCGACGGGTTTTGGCGGGCACTACGCGGCCATTCTGTTCCGCAAATGGAACGAGTAGAAACCCAAGGCGCCACCTCGCCCCTTAAAGTGGAAGCGGCGCCTCATCCTGCCACCCAGACACGCCCGTTGAGCGAGCTCCAGGCGCGTCTGGGGGTTCCGGTCGCTGCCGAACTGCTCGCGCTCGCCATGACGCACCCCTCGGCGGTTGGCGAGGGCATCGAGCGCACGCTGCTTTCCAATCAACGTCTCGAATTTCTGGGTGATTCGCTCGTGGGGGCCGTGTGCGCCGAGTATTTCTTTCGGTCGGAGCCGCAATCGCCCGAAGGCGCCCTCACCAACCGCAAAATTTCGGCGGTTCGTAAAGACGCCCTCGCCGCCGCCGCCAAGCGCCTGAAACTGGGCGACTATCTGACGTTTGGGCGCGGTGAAGATGTCGCCGGAGGACGGGAGCGCCATTCCAACTTGAGCGATGCCTTTGAAGCCCTCATCGCTGCCATCTTTCTTTCCAATGACTGGGCCGCAACGCGCGCCTGGATTTTGCTGGCCCTGAACGAAGAGTTGCACAAGGACCCCTCCACGCTTATTCCCGCCAAGAATCGCCTTCAAGAGCGCACACAGGCGATGGGGCTGGGGGTGCCGCGCTACGCCACCACGCAACCCAAAGACAAAATCCAGTGGTTCGCTTCCAGCGTATTTCTGGGCGACGACCGGCGCGGCCAGGGCGAAGGCAAGTCGAAAAAAGTGGCTGAAGAAGCGGCGGCAACGATGGCACTCGCGTGGCTCGAACAAACCGCGATTCTGGGAGAAGCAGCCTCTGGGCTTCTACCCCCAAACTATGAGAAATAATTTTTAACCGCAGATGGACGCAAATTATCGCGGATGGAAACAGAGAGATGAAGGGAAAGAGATGGATAATTGGATATTATTCAGACTTACCCGAAACAAACCTACGACTCAGGATTTGCAAAGTATCTGTCTCCACCTGCGATAATCTGCGTCCATTTTCCGCGCCCATTTGCGGTTAAAAATTGACTTTATGACTCTCGAAGAAGCCCTCGCTCACTCGCCCGCTCCGCCTGACATTCTGGCGATGCAAACGCTGTTGTCGTTGCCCTTTTGTGACTTCGCGGGCGAAATGCGGGTTGGGCAACTGGTGGTTCACCGCGACCTGGCCGCTGAGGTGGCCGAACTGTTTCGTCTACTGCTCATCGAGCGGTTTCCTGTCGCCCAGATGACCCCGGTGGTGGCATTTGATTGGAGCGATGACCGTTCAATGGAAGCCAATAATTGCTCGGGGTTTAACTTTCGCGTCAAGGTCGGCAAGAGCGAATTGTCGGCGCACGCGACGGGGTGTGCCCTCGATATTAACCC
>JAQBNX010000638.1 GCA_028288385.1 Spirosoma sp. | reverse complement strand
AGAAGTCTTCGACTACGTTGAGGTATACCGCTGCGGCGGGCCGCTATAACCGAGTGAGGAAGCACTCCGCCGGCAGCCCGGTCGTCGCTAGGCTACCAAAGCCCTGAACAATTTGAGAACGCCTATTACACAAATCGGCACACTTTATTTCTTTTCCAAATTAATATAGGCAGTAATGTGCTTCAAGAAGCGCTAGTTTGTATGATGAGGACTCAGAAATTCAGTTTATAAAAAATTTTTATCTTTTTGTGTAACCTCTCCGAATTACGGCGGTTTCCACGCCAAATTCCTTAACTCCATTCCAGACACACTTGAACGCACTGACGGACAATGCCCTGATGCTTCGGGTCAAGGCGGGCGATCTGACCAAGATGGGCTTGCTCTTTGAGCGGTACCATCGTGAGCTTTTCGGCTTCCTCTACCACATGAGCGGACGGCCCGATGCGGGTGAAGACATGGTACAGACGGTGTTCTATCGCATGTTGAAATATCGGCATACGTTCACCGGCGATGGTGCTTTCCGGACCTGGATGTATCACCTGGCCCGCAACGTCCTGGTTGATTCTGTTCAGCAGAACAAGCGGTCAGCGCATCATCACGATGTGGCTGAGTATGCCGATCGGATTGGGGGCGGCACGGCGGCCGATGAGTCGCTGCAAAAGGAACAGGAGCTGGCTATGCTTGGGCATGCCCTGAATAAACTAAGTGCCGAACACCGTGAAGTACTGGTGCTGAGCCGGTATCAGGAATTAAAGTACGAAGAGATTGCCCGGATTCTTGATATAACAGAAGGAGCCGTGAAAGTGCGGGTGCACCGGGCTATGAATGCCCTGAAAACAATTTACCTGAAGATTGAACACGAACGATAAACCAATGAACTGCGATAGCGCAAAAGACCATCTTCCCGACTGGCTAAACGACGAACTGTCGATTACCGAACGGGCAGCCATGGACGCGCACCTTGCGCAGTGTCCCGCCTGTCGGCAGGAGTTGGCTGCCACCCGGCAGGTCTGGCAACTGATGGGAACCGTACCAACACCAGAACCCCGCCCCGAAATGCGTACGCAATTTTATGCTATGCTTCACGGCTTCGATGAAGAAGAGCAGGCCGTTCAGAAAACAGCCTGGGCAAAGGGCTGGGAATCGTTACGTCAGTTATGGACACCCAGATTCACCGGCCAGGTAGCCTTCAGTATTTTGCTACTGAGCATCGGCCTGGCGGCTGGTTACTGGATGCGGGATCGGCGGTCGACTAACGTAGCGTACCAGCAGCGGATAGATACCTTATCGACGCAGGTACAGGAAATGCGCGAAATGATGATGCTCTCGCTGCTCGAAAATCCATCGGCAACAGAACGGCTACGGGCAGTAGGATACACAAAAGACCTGAACGACGCCAATGGCCGCGTCCTAGACGCCCTGCTGACGACGCTCAACAACGACCCGAACGTAAACGTCCGTCTGGTCACATTGGAGGCCCTCGCCGAACTGGCGCACGACCCCCGGGCGCGGGAAGGGCTGGTGCAATCGCTGACAAAGCAGGAGTCGCCCCTGGTGCAGGTTGCCCTGGCCGACGTAATGGTGAAATTACAGGAAAAACGCTCACTTAAACCGCTGCGGCAACTGCTTCGGCAGGAAGGCGTTAACGACCTGGTGAGAAGTAAAATTGAGCAGACAATCAAGGAGTTGACCTGATGTATAACGAGTAACTAATCCCTTTTTACCATTATGAAACAATACATAATCCCCGTAATAACGGGGCTGGTGATGTCCTGTGCCCAATTAAAGGCGCAGTCGCAGGAGTCTAAAGAGCACGTCAGCAAAGTGTTTTCACCACCAGGTGGGGCTGGAGCCAGTGTGCTTGTCATCTATAACATCAACGGATTTATCAACGTCGAAGGGTCGGCAGATAATAAGGTGTCGTTTGACGTTGACAAGCGGATCACGGCCAATGACAAGGCCGCACTGGACAAAGGAAGGCAGGAATTTAAGCTCATGATCGAACAGAAAGGAGATACGATCATGGCCTACATTGCCGAGCCGTTCGATTCGCGGCCTAACCGAAACAACAGGCGGGATCGGGACGACCGCCGGATTGACTACGATTTTGCCCTCGATTTTACCGTGAAAATTCCCCGTCAGATGAACGTGAACGTTACGACCGTTAACCGGGGTGACGTAACGGTGAAGGATGTAGCGGGCGCTTTGCGGGTACGCAACGTGAACGGTGCCATTGCGCTGACCAACGCCCGTGGCGCCACCGACGTCCACACCATCAATGGCGACGTCACGGCAAACTACCTCGCCAGCCCACCAGAGAAATCGTCTTATTATACCCTCAATGGCAATATTCGGGTGAGCTACCCGGCCAACCTCTCGGCCGATATGCAGTTCAAAACGTTCCAGGGTGAATTTTACACCGACTTCCCCGGCGCTGAAATACTACCCGCTCAAGTCGTAAAAAACCAGGAAAAACAAGGCGACAAGACAGTCTACAAACTCACTAAAACAACAGCCATACGCGTCGGAACGGGCGGCAAAACCCTTCGTTTTGAAACGTTTAACGGCAGTGTGTACATTAAAAAACAATCGTAATCCAATGACTAATTTACTACTAATTATCATCGCCCTGCTGCTGACAGGAGCAACACCCGTTATTGCCCAGAGTGACACCAAAGAACAACTGGTTATTCCGTTAACTGAGCCAAATAAACCCGGTTCGCTGGACCTGGGCCTCATAAACGGATTTATTCATGTGGTTGGTTACTCGGGTAAAGACGTGGTCATCGACGCTGCCTCCAATCCGCGCGCTTCCACGCGAAACGAAGAGCGAAACAACACAAGCGGTATGCGACGCATCCCAACCGGTAATGGCCTCGATATATCGGCCGAAGAGAAAAACAATCGGGTCCGCGTTAACGCGAACAGTCATCAGAAACCGGTCAATCTCACGATTAAAGTGCCACAGCGATTTTCGCTAAAACTCAGTACCGTTAATAACGGCGACATTACTGTAGAAAACGTAAACGGCGAACTGGAAATAAACAACGTCAATGGCGCTATTGAGTTAACCAACATTAGTGGGTCGGCGGTGGCCAATACGATTAACGGCGACTTAAAGGCAACATTTAAGGACGTTAGTGCCAACGCACCCATGGCCTTTTCGACCCTCAATGGCCGTATTGACGTAACCTTGCCCGCTTCGGCTAAAGCAAACATGAAGCTTAAATCAGACCGGGGCGACATCTTCAGCGATTTCGACATCGACGTGGATAAAAGTCAGCCAAAATCGACCCGGTCGGCCCAGTCTGGCATGTACAAGGTCTCGGTTGACGACTGGGTATATGGCAAGATTAATAAAGGAGGCCCTGAATTCATGATGAAGAGTATGCAGGGCAGCATTTACATTCGGAAGGCAAAATAAGTCTCTGCCCCAATCGAGTTTCACGCAACGAATGCCGTTTTTGGGCGTCTTTAGACCGAAACTCCTTCCTCTTAACTTCCAGGTACTATGCTTCGCAACTACTTTAAAATTGCCTGGCGCAACATCGCCCGGAGCAAAACCTTTTCGTTCATCAATGTGCTGGGTCTGGCACTAGGCATGACCTGTAGTTTGCTGATTCTGCTGTGGGTGCAGCACGAACGGAGTATGAACCGGTTTCACGCCAAGGGTTCCCGCATCTATCAGGTGCTGGAAAACCAGCAATGGACGGGTAGTGAACTCAGCACGACCCAGTCCACCCCCGGACCATTGGCGGCCGCTTTAACGGCCGAAATACCCGAGGTTGAACGATCGGTCAAGTTGACCTGGGAACAGGAACACCTATTAGCCGTTGGCACCAAAGGATACAAAGAAAAAGGCCGCTTTGCCAGCCCGGATCTGTTCCGAATTTTTTCGTTTCCTTTTGTGCAGGGCAACCCTGAAACGGCCATTACAGGCCCTACGTCCATCGTTATTTCGGAGACGGCAGCGCGCAAGTTGTTTGGCAAGACGGATGTTCTGGGGCGAATGGTTCGGGTAGACAATACCGAGGACCGGCAGATAACGGGTGTCATGCGCGACATTCCTAAAACCTCATCGCTGACGTTTGACTTCGTTCTGCCGCTTGAATCCTTCGAGGCTAAAAACAAGTGGCTGAAAGAGTGGGAGAATAATGGCATCTGGACAATTGCCTTACTGCATCCCAACGTGGATGTAAACCGCATGAATGCCAAGATGCTGAATATGGTGCATCAGCATGATAAGAAAGTAACGACCATCACCACCTTTCTCTTTCCATACAAAGACACGTATCTCTACTCCAAATTTACCAATGGCAAACCCGATGGAGGGCGCATTGAATACGTCAGGTTGTTCACCATTGTAGCCATCTTTCTCCTGATTATTGCCTGCATCAATTTCATGAACCTGGCTACGGCCCGCTCGGCAAAACGGGCCAAAGAAGTGGGCATTCGCAAAGTGGTTGGTGCCGAGCGGTCGTACCTCATTGGGCAGTTTGTGGGTGAAGCCGTGTTAATGGCGGGCATGGCGCTGGTTTTAGCTGTTGTTCTTGTTCAGATTCTCTTGCCCGCCTTTAATAAACTAACCGAAAAGCAAATTAGCATTGGGTGGGGCAATCCCTATTATTGGCTGACGTTGCTGGCGCTGGCCCTCATAACCGGCATTATTTCGGGTAGTTACCCGGCGTTATTCCTGTCGTCGCTGCAGCCCGTGCGCATCCTGAAAGGCACGTTACGCTTCAACGCCGGGGCCGTGTTGTTTCGGCGGGGATTGGTTGTGTTCCAGTTTGCTCTGTCGCTGCTGCTCATTATCGGTACGTTGATTGCGGGGCGGCAGGTAGAGTATATCCGAACCAAAAATCTGGGGCTCGACCGCGAGAACGTTATTTACATGGCGCTGGAGGGCGATTTACCCAAGCGATTCGACGTGTTCAAGCAGGAGTTGCTACAGGCACCCGGTATTCAGTCGGTTACGGCTTCTGGCTCCGATCCGTTGGCTATTGGCAGTTCGACTACTGGCCTCGACTGGAAAGGGAAAGACCCAAAGGACAAGACACTGTTTACCCAGATGCCCGTTAGTTACGACTTTACCAGCACTATGAAGATTAAACTGCTCGACGGGCGCGACTTCGCTAAAGACATCGTAACCGATAGCACCAATTACCTCATCAACGAGGAGGCCGCCAGACGCATGGGAATGAAACACCCGGTTGGGCAGGACCTCAAATTCTGGGATAAGAAGGGGAAGATCATCGGTTTGATGAAAAACTTTCACCTCAACTCCCTGCGTGTTGCCATTGAGCCCCTCATCCTGCGGTTGGATACGACCAATACGAGCACATTGCTTGTTAGAACCCGCCCCGCCGAAACCGAAAAGGCCTTGGCCAGTTTGCAGCAGCTAACCAGGAAGTATAACCCGGCTTATCCGTTCGACTACCAGTTTGCCGATGACAGTTTTATGAAGCAGTACAATAGCGAAACCCTTATTGGTAAACTCGCTAATTACTTTGCCGTTATCGCTATATTTATTGCCTGTCTGGGGCTGTTTGGGCTGGCCATGTTCACCGCCGAGCAGCGCACCAAAGAGATTGGAGTCAGGAAAGTGCTGGGTGCTTCGGTGGCCAGCATCGTAACCCTGCTTAGCCAGGATTTCCTCCGGCTGGTGCTCATCGCCATTGCCATCGCTACGCCCATTGCCTGGTACATGATGAGCAAGTGGTTGCAGGATTTCGTGTACCGCATTGAGATTGAGTGGTGGGTGTTTGCCCTGGCGGGCATACTGGCCGTAAGCATTGCCCTGCTAACGGTGAGCTTCCAAAGCATAAAAGCGGCCTTGACAGACCCGGTGAAATCATTACGTAGTGAGTAAGGCCTAAAAAGGCTTAAGAATTTTTAACAGCCCGTCAACCCGCTATGTCCGTACCTTGATTACCCAATCAGGTACGGACATTTCATGATTACTAACTACCTTAAAATAGCCTGGCGCATCCTGCTGGCGCAACGCAGCTACACCCTAATTAACACGGTTGGTTTGGCAGTAGGCATGGCGGGTGGCATGCTCATTTTTTTGTTTCTGCGGCATCACCTCACCACCGACCGGCACCACACCAAATTTGAACGCATCTTTCGGATCAATACGGATTTGCACCTCGCCGACGGCTCTATTGAGTATAATCCGGAAGCGCCCCTCCCCCTGGCCCAAACATTACGTAGCGAGTATCCGCAGGTGGAACAGGCCGCATTCCTAATGATGAACCGGGAGTTGACCGTTGGCATTAAACAACCCAATAAGCCCTCAATTACGCGCTTTATGGAACATACAGGAACCGGACTTACGGAGCCCGAGTGGTTTGAGATATTGAGTTATACCTGGCTTCAGGGTAACCCTAAAACAGCTCTCCTTGAGCCAAACAGCGTTGTTCTGACCGAATCCTGGGCCAGGAAGTATTTCGGCGAGGCCAACCCGATGGGGCAGATCATCACCCTCAACAACAAAGTTGATGCGAAGGTAACTGGGTTGCTGGCCGATCCTCCCCCCACAACCGATACGGACCTGGGTCTGTTTATATCGCTGGCAACCTTAAAGCAATTCGACCCGGCATATGATGCATCAAACTGGTGGCAACTTTCGAGTACCAATCGGGTGTATGTTTCGCTTAAAAACCCTCAGGCCGCTCTTAGTATGGAACGGTCATTTCCGGCCCTGGCGAAAAGGCAGTACGGAGCCGATGCTAAAGTTTTTCAGTTCCACCTTCAAACGTTACGTGAGCTACATTTTGATGTGGCACGGGGCGGGGGCGCCATCCGCCCGTCGCTGCTCTGGTCGCTGGGTGCCATCGGTTTGCTGGTAATTGGAGCCGCCTGCATCAACTTCATCAATCTGAGTCTGGTTCGGGCCCTTCGACGTAGTAAAGAAGTGGGTATCCGCAAAACGCTGGGGAGTTCACGTAGGCAGTTAATTGGTCAGTTTCTGCTCGAAACAAGCCTTGTTATTCTGATGGCAACCGGATTAGCCCTGTTTCTGGTCGTGGCCTCCCTCCCACTTTTCAACAACTGGGTCCAACTGAGCCTGTCGTTTCAGCTGGATTGGCTAACGATGGGTTTCATTGGGTTGCTGCTTAGCGTAATCGTTGTGCTGGCGGGTGGCTATCCGGCAGCGACACTCTCCGGTTTCTCGCCCTGGGCAGCACTTCGGGGTACGTTAACGGCTGCTGCTACGGGCGAAATAACCCTAAGACGGGTGCTGGTGATGGCTCAGTTTGTTGCGTGTCAGGCACTGATTATTGGGTCTGTGGTGGTGGCCAATCAAATGCGCTACATTCAGCAAACAGACCTGGGTTTCCAGAAAGACAACGTAGTCGTTGTCAGGATACCGAATAAGCAAAAGTCAACCCGAGAAACTTTCAGGCAG
>JAQBNX010000618.1 GCA_028288385.1 Spirosoma sp. | reverse complement strand
TGCGCAGTTTGGGGCATCGGTCGCACTGGTTGTTGCTACACTGGTGCTGTACCGGCAATTGCAGTACATGCAGGATAAAGACCTCGGTGTTCGGCTTGATCAGCGCGTTGTTATAAAGGGTCCGCAGGTAGGAGAGGAGCGAACGTTGGCTCCGTATACGGCCGTGCTGGAAAACCAGCTTTCCCAACTGCCTTATGTCAAAAGTTTTTGTCAGACAGGTATTGTGCCCGCAAACAACTACAACTTCACTGCGGGAGGTATCACCAAACAGAATTCCCGTCCGGACGACGCCAAGAAGAGCTACTCGATGGGCATTATTGATGACCGCTACCTGAAGACTTACGGCATTGGGCTGGTGGCCGGACGAAATTTTACCGTGCAGGAAGCCGAATTAGCCTGGGAAAAAAGTGCAAAATTGATGGTCAACGAAACGGCCGCACGGCAGTTAGGTTTTGCCTCACCCGCCAAAGCTGCCGGGCAGGTTATCAACTGGGGACAACCCTATGAAATTGTTGGTGTTGTGAAGGACTACCATCACGAGGGCTTGCGGCAGGCCATTGGCCCAATGATTTTCATGCCCCGTCGTTCAACCGCTGATCTTACTATTCATCTTACCACCAGTCAGATTGGACGAAAAATAGCCGAATTGGAAAAGCTATATCGAGCCAGTTATCCCGGAAATCCGTTCGAGTACTATTTCGTGGACGAACGCTACAACGAGCAGTATAAAAGCGAGCAGCAATACGGACAACTCTTTACCATAGCCTCCGGCCTCGCCATCTTCATTGCCTGCCTTGGGCTGTTTGGTCTTGCTACGTTCATGACCGAACAGCGTAATAAAGAGATTGGCGTGCGCAAAGTGTTGGGAGCCAGTGTGGTCAGTGTCGTTGCCCTGCTTAGCAAAGACTTCCTTAAACTAGTACTTGTGGCTATCGTTCTGGCGTGTCCCTTAGCGTGGTGGGCCATGCACCGCTGGTTACAGGACTTCGCTTATAAGATTGATATTGAGTGGTGGGTTTTTGCCCTGGCCGGGATGTTGGCCGTAGGTATTGCCTTGTTAACGGTTAGCTTTCAAAGCGTGAGGGCCGCCCTGATGAACCCAGTAAACTCGTTAAGAAGTGAATAACGTAGTGAATATATCGTCTGGCTCCGTACGCTAAATTATTCGGCTAAATCCCAATAGTAAGATGCGTAGTCTGGTCGGCTAAACAGATAAATATAGTACCTTCTACACGACTAAATGCTGTCGTATGAACGGGTTATGGACAAGTGGTTGCATAGTGATTGCGCTATTCGGTGGTCGGGTACTGGCGCAGCCGGGTAAAGCGGTTGATGGCCCTTTAACAGGCCTAAAAGGAGAGTATTTTAATGGGCCTAATTTCGATAAGAAGGTCTTCAGCCGCGTAGACCCGCAAGTGGCCTTCGACTGGAACTGGCAATATCCTGCTCCCGGTGTTCAGCGGGAATACTTTTCCGTTCGGTGGACTGGTCAAATTTATGCACCGGTATCGGGTAAGTACCAGTTTAGTGCAACCGCCGATGACGGCGTGCGGGTTTGGGTTGGCGGTAAAAAAATAATTGACGAATGGCGCAAGCAGGACGACAGCCAATTTGTTGGAGAAATTACACTTAATGCACGCCAGAGCTATCCCATCAAAGTAGAGTATTACAATGACTGGAAGGGGAGCATCATTTACTTGTTCTGGAAAATTCCGAATGCCCGTTTAGTGAGTCAGCGTTATCGATCAGCGACCCAAACGTTTGACATAATTCCCGCTCATTATTTGTCTGCAAAACTAACTCGTCCGGTAGCGCTGTCATTAGGTGTCAGGAAACCCGTTGTAAAGGCGGTACCTGGCCAAGTGGTGACAGTTGCGGATAAAGTTCGCTCTACGGTAATGACGCCACCTATTGAGGCAAAGCAAACAGTAGGCAGTATAAAACCAATAGCTCCCAGGGCAATGGTTGACCCCTCGCCAAAAACACCCGAAAGTTTCGCCCGATTAGTAGCCGGAGAAACCGTAGTGCTGCACCACGTCTTCTTCAGGCAGAGTGAGTACGCGTTGCTTGACACGTCTTACCGCGAATTAAACAAACTGCTGAGGGCACTTCAGGCGCAGCCAGCCATGCAGATTGAGGTTGGAGGACATACGGATAATGTAGGTGATTCGCGTTTGAAACTGGCTTTGTCAGAGAACCGTGCGAAAGTCGTTGCGCAGTACCTGATCCGGCATGGCATTTCTGAACAGCGCATTGAGGCTAAAGGGTATGGCAGTACGCATCCCATTGCCGATAACGCCGATGAGGAGGGGCGTACTAAAAACCGACGGGTCGAAATTACCGTCCGATGAGCTTTACAGCGCCGGTCGTTACGTTCGTTATCGGACGAATAAATGTCCACTTTCGGACGATGGTATAATAGAAAAAGGCGTTTTTGGGCCGTAAAAGGGTTTTATGTTCGTGGCACGGCAGTTGAGCAACGTATAGCGCAACTCAAACTGCTTATCCCATGAACCTCTTCCTTAGCCTATTACTCAGTGCCGTTAGTGTTGCGGCTACAGCGCAGCACTCGCGTCAATCAACGACGCATACGCAGATTAACGACGATGGTAAAACGCTGTCTGTCCGGGTGGAAGGAGAGGTCGACGGCCGCACTATCAACTATCAGCACACGTTCGATGTGGCCTGCTTGAGTGGGATGGCAAAAGACGGCCTCAAACGCCGTATTCTCGATTCTCTCGGCATTGGTGAAGCCCCCAACCTCCCGTACCACCGGTTTTCACGAGCCGCAACGACCGGTATGACCCCGCAACGGTTCGGAGAGACCAGCCGAGGCCTCGCTGGCGGACCAACGCAGAACCGATGAATGCACCTGATCCCTTAGGTAGTGAATCAGACAGCGAAGCGCAGGCAAACGTAACGTTCCGTTGCGAAACCTGCACCGGTAAAATCAAGCTGGCCCTGGTGCGTTCGACAGCCGACTATTCCTTTGAGCGAGACACTAAAATCGACAGCCGGAAACGGTTTTTCCCGTATCAGCTTTCACTCCCACCCGGCGAGTACCGGCTTAACTATTTCCAGAACGACGTCCTGCAAATGCAGTCGACGTTCACGGTAAAACTGGGTGAGGAAAGTACCGTTGTTGTTAAATAAACGCTGGCCCAATGATCCGTAACTATTTTAAAATTGCGCTGCGTAATTTACTGAAACATAAAGGCTTCAGCTTTATCAATGTTACCGGCGTTGCAGTGGGGCTGGCGTGTTTTCTGTTGATTGCCCTTTACGTCCGCGATGAACTGAGCTACGATCGGTACAATGCCAATGCCGATCGCATTTACCGGGTGACCCGCACGTTTCTGTCTTCAGAAGGGACGGCCTCTCTCAAACTGGCCCAACTGGCTCCACCCTTTGGGCCGTTAATAAAGCAGGATTTTCCGGATGCCGAACAAGTGGTGCGGACCCTCGGAACGGACGGGCTATTACGTTACGGCGAACATGGATTCAACGAGCAGGAGCTCTTCTTTGCTGAGCCTAATCTGTTTAAGGTGTTTACGCTTGACCTTGTGAGCGGAAATCCCAACCAGGCCCTGGTTAATCCGTTCTCGATTATATTCTCGCGACCTATGGCCGAGAAATATTTTGGCCATGAAAACCCGGTAGGCAAGACGGTTCGGCTCGATCAACAGTTTGAACTGACCGTTACGGGCGTATTTGAACCGCTACCGACCCAGGCGCATTTTCACCCCAATTTTCTGCTGTCGTTTTCAACCCTGAATGATCCGCGCGTGTACGGGGCCGAGCGGCTTAGGACCAGCTGGAGCAACAACTCCTTCAATACGTATGTGCTGCTGAAGCCGGGAGGAGACCCGAACCGCATGGAAGCGGCTATGCCCGAGTTTCAAAACAAACACCTGCCAGCGGAGGGGGGCCGCAAACCATCAACCGAATCGGTACTGAATCTGCAAAAGCTCACCGATATTCATTTGCGTTCGCATACCGATTCTGAAGTAGAGCCAACCGGCGATATTACGTACATCTATCTGTTTTCGGCCATTGGGTTGTTCATTCTCCTGATAGCCTGCATCAACTACATGAATCTGGCTACTGCCCGGTCGGCCGGCCGTGCCAGGGAGGTTGGTATGCGCAAGGTTGTAGGGGCCTTGCGCAGCCAGCTAATCATTCAATTCCTGAGTGAGTCGATCGTGGTGGTCCTTTTTTCCCTGCTTATTGCGATTGTCTTGGTACTGGTCTGTTTGCCGGCACTGAATGCATTTACGCAGAAACAGCTCGTCTTCAGCCAGCTGCTCGATCCGGTTTTCTTACTTACCCTCGTTCTCATTACGTTGCTCACGGGGCTGGTTGCTGGTAGCTATCCCGCTTTTTTCCTGACGTCATTCCGGCCACTGGGCGTGTTAAAGGGGCAGGTTACGTCGGCAATTCGGACCGGGCGGTTGCGGCAGGTGCTGGTTGTGATGCAGTTTGCCATTGCCGTTGCCTTGATTATCAGCACGGCGGTGGTTTATAGCCAGATGAGCTATATTCAGGATTACCGGCTTGGCTACCAGAAAGATCAGGTGTTGCTGCTGCCCGATGTGGGCGACTCGACCACGAATTATGAAACGCTGAAGCAACAACTGAAGCAGACGGGTGTGGTAGAGGAAGTAGGACGTTCGTCCAGAATACCCTCGGGGCGATTGCTCGATTCCTATGATGCCAGGGCCCCAAAAGGCGACAGCATGGCTCCGGTTAACGTTAACCTGCGCGGGCTGCGGGTAGACTATGATTTTATTCCGGCGTACAAGATCAGGATGGCGGCAGGTCGTAATTTTTCGCGTTCCTTCTCAACCGATACGTCGATGGTCATTCTGAACGAAACGGCCGTTCGGCTGCTGGGCTGGACACCCGAACAGGCCATTGGTAAGCCGTTTCACTATGGGCCAAGCCACGGACAGATTATTGGTGTTACAGCCGATTATCATTTTGAATCGCTTCACCAGAAGGTATCGGCCATTGCCATGATTATGCGAACGCGCGGCCTGAACTGGGTGTCGGTGCCGCTTTCGGGTAATGTGCAGTCGGGCATCCAGCGCGTTGAATCGGTTTGGAAACAGACTTTTCCCGAACGCCCGTTCGATTATCAGTTTTTGGATGCCCGCTTCGACCGACTCTATGCCCGTGAACGAACCCAGCAAACCCTATTCAGTGTCTTTGCCAGCGTTGCCATTCTCATTTCGTGCCTGGGGCTATTTGGGTTGTCGATGTTCATGGCCGAGCAGCGTACCAAAGAGATTGGGGTACGGAAGGTGCTGGGCGCGTCGGTGTTGAGTTTAACCACGCTGCTGTCGAAGGATTTTCTAAAGTTGGTTGGGGTTGCCATCCTCATTGCGTCGCCGGTAGCGGGTTGGGCTATGGTGCAGTGGCTCAATGGGTTTGCTTACCACACCACACTCAGCTGGTGGGTATTCGCCCTGGCGGGTTTACTGGCGGTGGGCATTGCGCTCCTGACGGTGAGTTTCCAGAGTGTGAAAGCGGCTCTAATGAATCCGGTGAAGAGCCTCAGAAGTGAATAACCCCGCCCATCATGCTTCGAAATTACCTTAAAATCGCCTTTCGGAACCTGCGCAAACAAGTGGGTTTTACGGCAATCAACGTTTTTGGACTGGCGCTCGGATTAGCGTGCTGCCTGCTCATCCTGCTCTACGTAGCAGACGAACTCAGCTACGACCGCTACAACCTGAAAGCGGACCGTACCTACCGGATTAATGCGGATATCAGGTTCGGGGGCAACGATATGAAAATGGCCGTAACGCCCGATCCGCTCGGCCCAACACTAAAGCAGGATTATCCGCAGGTGGAGCAGTTTGTTCGGTTGCACCAGCGCGGAACGTGGCTTGTTAAACGGGCCGGTTCAACGAACAATCTGCGGGAAGACGACATCACCTTCGCCGATTCAACGCTGTTCGACGTCTTTACGTTACCACTCGTTAGTGGTGATCCCAAACGGGCTCTTACACAGCCAAACTCGGTCGTTATCAGCGAATCGGCCGCCCGGCGTCATTTTGGCCATAAAAATCCAATGGGCCAGATGCTGGTGTTCGACAACAAACAGTCGTATCGCGTAACGGGCGTGATGCACGACATGCCGACCAACGCACACTTTAGGGCCAATTTCTTTCTGGCCATGTTAAATGATGATTACGAATGGGGGCGGTGGCTGAGTAACAATCATCATACCTACATTGTGCTGAAGCCGGGTGTCGACGCTGAGACATTCGCCAAGAACTTAGAGGCAGTTGTCGAAAAATACGTTGGACCACAAGCGTTTGCCGCGCTTGGCACAACGATGGATGACTTCAGGAAAGCAGGCAATTGGTCTCGTTTTAACATGATTCCGCTCACCGACATTCATCTACACTCGAAGCAAACCGTCGAACTGGCTCCCAACGGCGACATTCAATATGTGTATGTGTTCTCGGCTGTGGCCCTGTTCATTCTCCTGATTGCCTGTATCAACTTCATGAATTTGTCCACGGCCCGGTCAGCAGGCCGGGCCAAAGAAGTAGGTGTGCGGAAAGTACTTGGCTCCGAACGGGGGCAACTGATGGGGCAGTTCATGGCCGAATCGGTGTTGACCACGGTACTGGCCATGGGGCTTGCCCTGCTGATTGTGATTGTATCGCTACCGCTATTTAATAACGTAGCGGCCAAAGAACTTAGCCTGCAACGTTTGGTTTCGCCCAACTGGCTCGCGTTAATCGTTCTGTTACCGGTTGGGGTGGGCTTGCTGGCTGGCAGCTACCCGGCTTTTTTCCTGTCTTCGTTTCCGCCCATCAGCGTATTAAAAGGCGTAGTCACATCGCAAAAGGCGAACAGGGCGCTGGGTGGTGTGGGGCTACGTAGTGGACTGGTGGTGTTTCAGTTCATGATGTCGGTCGTGCTAATTGTAGGGGCTCTGGTCGTATATAGGCAGATTACGTTTATACAGACTAAGAATCTGGGTTTTCGACGCGAACAGGTGCTGGCCATAAATGACGTTTATGCCCTCGGAAAGCGGGCCGAAACGTTTAAGCAGGAGGTGCTCAGATTGCCAGGCGTGGTCAGTGGCTCCATTTCGGGATTTCTGCCGACACCATCAGGACGTAACGACGCATCGTTTTTTCCGGAGGGGGAGATTGATCAGGCCAAAGCAGTGAACATGCAAAACTGGGGCGTTGACCATGATTACGTAAAAACGCTCGGTATGCAGATTGTTCAGGGTCGGGATTTCTCGCGCAGGTTCGGCTCCGACTCATCGGCGATTATTCTTAATGAGACAGCCGCCCGGCTCTTTGGCGGTAAAAATATTGTGGGCAAACGCATTAGTACGTTTACCGATTCGCAACTCAAAACTTTTAAGGCTTATACGGTTATCGGCATCGTCAAAAACTTTCACTACGAGTCTCTCCGGCGTAATGTTGGTGCTCTGGGGTTGCTGCTTACCGACAACACCGGAGGAGCCTCTTTCCGGTTAAGCAGCACAAACCTGCCTGCTTTGGTGAGCCAGATCGAAGCGAAATGGAAGCAGGTAGCACCTGGCCAGCCATTCAGCTATGAATTTCTGGAAGAAAGTTTTGATAAGATGTACCGCGCTGAGCAGCGGGTGGGCACCATTGCTCTAACATTTGCCATGCTGGCCGTGCTGATTGCCTGCTTAGGCCTGTTCGGTTTAGCCGCGTACATGGCCGAACAGCGTACGAAAGAAATCGGCGTCCGCAAAGTCCTGGGTGCAACCGTGGTTGGCATTGTTGCTTTGCTCTCCAAAGATTTTCTGAAGCTCGTTTTAATCGCTATTCTGATTGCGTCGCCTTTAGCCTGGTACGTTATGAACCAGTGGTTGCAGGACTTCGCCTATAAGATCGACATCGAATGGTGGGTGTTTGCGTTGGCGGGTTTCGTGGTGGTGGGTATTGCGCTCCTGACGGTGAGTTTCCAGAGTGTTAAAGCGGCCCTGATGAACCCGGTCAGGAGTTTACGGGCCGAATAATTCAGGCGAACGTACCAGGATACGCCATTACCTGAAAATCGCCTGGCGAAATCTGGGGAAGCACAAGCTGTTTTCATTCATTACCGTTTTCGGCCTCGCGTCTGGGATGACGATGTCCTTGCTGGCGCTTATGCAGGTAAAAGATGCCTGGAATACGCCATGTTTCATCCACACATCGACCGGACGTATCGCCTTGTTACGGATGGGACTATGCCAAGTTGGCAAACTCAACGCTCTGCCTGGAAGAATCCTGTCGAACCGTTAAAAATGAATAAGGTGGAAAACGGGCTTCGTTCATGATTGAAACTAAAGCGTTCAGAACAACGGCAATCTAAATAAGAGAAGCGGTAACTAATTAACCCAGCCGACGGACGAGCAAGCTATTCACGAGTTCGAACAGGCCGGCTGGCTTGAGCGTTCGCCAGTTGGCAATGTCTAGGGTGCCGCCGAAGTTGATGTAGTAATCGAGTCGGTACTTCTTCCACTCACGTTCAATGAATTCGGGCGAATGAATGGCCGCTATCCAGCCGTCTTCTACGTCTTCGAACCACTCTTCATAGTAACTGTCGTCTGAGCCGTGGAAGTTGAGGATATTCTCGCTGATGAGAATAAAGTACTTAATGCCCTCATTAACGAGTACGTCCACCACCTGCCGTTTCAGGTACATGATATCGTTGTGGAGCGTGTCATTCCACTCCCCAAAGAGCTCGATGACCGCAAATTGCCGATCGTAATTGGCGAATAAAATCTTGCAATAGAGTGTTTCAGACCCTATTTCGTCCCAGAGCGGATGGATGTAGTAGCCATAAATATCATTCTCGTACTGATGCATATTATACTCTCGTGCGTAGAACGGCGACCGCTCGTCGTCCGATGCGTTGTAATACTTTTCCCAGCCATAAAAGGGTTCAATGTCCTGCATGATGCATCGAGTTCAGCTCGGTAGTTTGGGAGCGGCCGACCAGCCTCATAACGTTAAATTTTATGCGTTTGTTGAACCCGAATAAGTTCATTCAGGCTCTATCCCGGAAATAGAGTTTAGTTCAGTAGTTGTACAGATCTGAGCCGTTCCCGGTTAATTATTTGGTATAGAGTGCGATGTCGCGAATCCTTAATTGGATTTGTATGACCGATGAACCTTATACCGGAAGACCTGAAAGTAGTTCTCAGGATAGACAATTATTCGTTCTATCAGGCATGAGCATCCATTGTTTTATTGGCTTGGTGTTAACGTAAATGTATAGCATATTTTGTCTATTTTTGGACAACTAAACAGATGGCTATCACTTGTAAAGTGATATATGACGCTGATAATCAATTGCTCTATTGAAACCTCTTAAGTTAACTTAGGCGTTAGAACGTAGCTATTTGTTTTCCCGTAGCTAAATCACTTACTTGACTGCTTGCACCGTTTAAGCCCACTACAATGATTATTTTGATTGCCGATGATGACGCAGACGACCGCATGTTCCTCGAACAGGCTATGCGTCAGAACGGGTATAAACAGGGCATACAGTTTGTTAACGACGGTGAAGAGCTGATGGACTACCTGAATCGGCAGGGGTCATACAATAGCCAGAATGCTCCCTGGCCCAGTATGCTCATTCTGGATTTGAATATGCCCCGCAAGAATGGTTTTCAGGCCCTGGTGGAAATTAAGGAAGATCCCAAACTGCGCCGGCTGCCCGTTATTGTTATGACGACCTCGTCGGCCGATGAGGACGTATTGAAAACCTATAATTTAGGGGTCAACTCGTTCGTAACGAAGCCGTTTAATTATAATCGTCTGGTAGAGATAGTTGGTACACTCAAAGCCTATTGGATGGATACGGCCAAACTTCCTTAGGTGCTATTTCCCTTCACTCACTGTTTATGAATACTGTTGCTCCTTTGCTCGATGTTGCCGAAAAAAAAGCCCAGATTCGGGTCTTACTTGTTGAAGATGACGAAGACGATTACCTGCTGACGAGGGCATTGGTAACATCTAAAGAAAATACCAATATAAAACTCGATTGGGTAGATAGCTACGAGCAGGCACTGACCCTGATCGAGGCCGATGAACACGATGTTTACC
>JAQBNX010000610.1 GCA_028288385.1 Spirosoma sp. | reverse complement strand
AATTAAGCGGTTCTCGTGCGAAACGTCGGCACCGGGGAGGGTATCGCCAACGCGCCGGCCATTCAAAACTTCATCCTGGCTTACAAATTTCTGTTCGGCCGTAAGGTGCCGAACGAGTTTGCGCTTGATGGAAGCCATTAGGTAAAACCTGACCGACGTAGTAGGGCCAATGGTGGTGCGGTGTTTCCAGAGCTCCACGAACAGGTCGTGAATGCAGTCTTTAATCAGCGCCCGGTCGGTGGCAAAGTGGGCACAATAGTGGTAAAGAGTTTGAACATAATTTTGATATAAGCGGGCAAAAGCACTTTCATCACCACTGCGAAACATGTTCCAGAGCGTTTCGTCATCGGGACCGGTTTGCGTACGGGAGCGGGCCATAAACAGAAGGGGGATATGTAGAATGGGTTTTGAACCGTGTAAACATATTGATATTAAATTGAATTTAAAATAGTGAATGCATAAAATATTTTTGTGGAACTATGTCATTATTTGTAGAGGGGTAAAATCAAACACTTTTGTGTTAAATAAGCCCATATTACTGAGTTTTAGCGAAGGAATGACTAGTAAAGCCATAAATGACAAGGTCATAAATGGTGCAGATAACGTACTACCCAAATCTTGTTTGGCGTACTGATCAAGTAAAGTATACTGAGCAGCTACGTCATATCCATCACTGTCGGTCATCAATCCCGCAACGGGTAAAGCCAGTATTTTTTCGATAATGAGCGACGTCCCTGCGTTGGGTCGTTCAGTGGTCAATCCCCCGGTAGCCGACAAGCCACCCCGCGCTTCGATGACGAGGTTCACGGCCCGGCAGAGGCTCTCATCATCGCAACCAACGGCGGTGATGTTGTGCGAATCGTGCCCAACCGACGAAGCAATAGCCCCGTGTTTTAGTCCAAAATTCTTGATAAAGGCAATGGCAGGGGGCGTGTCTTGGTATCGGTTCACGACCACTAATTTTAAAATGTCGCGTTCGGGGTCTGAAACCATCAGCCCGTTTTCAACGCGGGCGTTCAGGTGCAGTTCATTGGTAATGAGTTGTCCATCGAGCGCTTCTATCACGCGAATGAGGCTCCCCGCTTCGGACTCCTGAACTGCAAAGTCTTCCACCCGTTTCGGTGAACAGTTGAATTGATTAACAGGCACACTCCTTAATCCCTGAATCAGCGACTGGCCGTTCTGAGCCACTGTCTTGCCATCAATGACGGTTTGCTGGATCTGAAAGCTAGTTAGATTATTAACGATGAGATAATCGGCGGGGTCACCTTCGCGCAATAAACCCACTGGCATGTTATAATGCAGCACCGGATTCAGGCAGGCGGCCCGCAAGACGTTCCACAGCGAGTGGCCCGCTGCCAGTGCCCGCAGCACCAATTGATTGATGTGCCCTTCTAAGAGCGTATCGGGGTGTTTATCGTCGGAACAGAACATGACCTGATCTGGAAACTCGGCCAGCAACGGGATAAGGGCGTCGAAGTTGCGGGCCGCGCTACCCTCACGAATCAGGATGTTAAGGCCGCGCCGGGCTTTGTCAAGCCCTTCTTCATAGCTGAAGCACTCGTGATCGGTGCTGACGCCCGCGTCCATGTACTGTTGCGCGTCTGGCCCGGTTAGGCCCGGTGCGTGACCATCGATGGGTTTGCCAGCTGCTTTGGCCAGACTGATTTTAGCCAGCAGGTCGTGGTCCCCATTCAGCACACCGGGAAAGTTCATGACCTCTGCCAGGTAGCCTACATCGGCACGAGCCAGCAAATCGCCCACACCCACTACGTCGATGGTGGCTCCGGCGGTTTCGAAGGTGGTGGCCGGTACGCAGGAAGGAGCGCCGAACATAAACTTGAACGGGACCCGTTTGCCTTCCTCAATCATGTAGTCGACACCCGGTACACCCAGCACGTTGCCGATTTCGTGCGGGTCTGATACGGTGGCAACGGTGCCGTGAACGACTGCCAGCCGGGCAAACTGTGGAGGTGTCAGCAGAGAACTTTCGATATGAACATGGGCATCCACAAAGCCCGGCAGGATATACGGTTGGTCGGGCTGCTCGGGGCCGATGTGTTCGATGCGGGCAATACGTCCGTTATTGACGGTCAGCGTACCATACGTAATGGTTTTGTCGAAGAGATTGAGAATGTTGGCGGTTGGCATGAGCAAAGGGCTATCCTGAGAGCATTCTACGGCACGGTCATCTCCCAAAATGGGCCATCAGATACGAATGAAAAGTTTCCGGCGGTACATCCACTGGAGAATGACATACAATACGGCAAGCGTGGCCAGTCCAATCAGCAGGGGTTCGAAGAATGGACCCAGGATAAGAAAAGGGCGGTGACCGAAGTGAATGTAAAAGGAGTTGATGATAAAGCGGTCGATGAGGTGAACGAGGCAGTAGATCGCGATGGAGTTCATGCCGACAACCATTAGGGGAAATGACCACCGTTTATACCCGGCAATGTCAATAACGTAATAGAAAACCGCCAGCAGCCAGAAGCAAAGTCCTCCGCTAAACAGCACCCAGGCGGGTGTCCAGATGCGCTTGACAACGGGACAGATGCCCGCTACGTGCAACAGCACACCGAGTGCGATTCCAACGACTCCAGCCAGCAAAAAGCGTTTTATGACCTCGCGCTGGGGTAGACCGCTACGCAGCCAGCGCCCGGCTATTAACCCTAGCAGCATGGTACCCAGCGTAGGAATGAAACTCAGGGTGGCATACCCACCGCGGTTAAATAGGAACGGCGTTTCGCGCGGAAATAAATTCAAAAACCACGTATCGAAGGCCCAGGCGAGGTTGCTGTTTTTATTGAATTGGGCCATCAAACCAGCGTAATGCTCAGGCCAGTTCGATGGGACGCCAACGGCCGTATAGTCAAAGTTCTGACTGACCGGATAAAGCACGAACGCCAGCCAGTAACCTATCAGAATACCGCCCAATGCAAGCCAGACGGTACGCGGGTGGGGGCTGCTGCCAATCAGGAACAGGATAGGGTAGCCTAATCCAATCTGCGACAGCGTATCCTCAAACGTGAAGTAGGTTTGGGTGGCATGCGTGGACCGGAGAAAGATACCGAGCAAAATCAGGATGAGCGATCGCCGGACGGCGTGACCTAACTGCGAAGCGTACGACTGCCCAAGCGAAGCCCGGCTGGCCATGGAGTAGGGGAGTGCTACCCCAACCAGAAACGAAAACGACGGTTGAATAAGATCGTGCAGCGAGCAGCCGGCCCACTCCACATGGCTTTGGTGGTGGGCCAGAAACGCCCAGATCGCACTATCGGGAAAGGCTTCGTGTAACCGGTCAAACTGGAGCAGTTCAGCCGCCATCAAGGTCATCACAAACCCCCGGTAGGCATCCATCGACATCAGACGGCCCGGAAGTGGCTGCCCGGGCTGCGCCGGGATTACCGTCGGAGCAGGAGCAATATTGGGTAGTGGTTCGGTCATGGGCTTGGTTAGGAACACAGGAGTCAAAACTTGGCAATGCGGGTCAGATTCGCAACTGCACAGGCTAAAGTTTTTGGCGACGACTGGTATATTTCGGGTAAATCTGTCTCTTCATTAAAAAAACAACCCTGTTAGATGCTTGCCCGTGTATTAAAAGTTCACCCGGACGATAACGTCATCGTTGCGCTACGTAATCTGTCGGCGGGAGAACGAATAGAATTTGATAAGGCAGTTTACGAACTGCCCTACCCAGTGGGAGCCAAACATAAGTTTGTAACGGAAGACCGCAACCCCGGCGATCCCATACACATGTATGGTGTACTCGTTGGCAAGGCAACGAAGCCCATACGCCGGGGAGAGCCCATCACTACGTTCAACCTAAAACACGACGCAGACCGCTACGGTCTCGACAAAAAGCAGTCCTATGCCTGGCAACCACCCGA
>JAQBNX010000567.1 GCA_028288385.1 Spirosoma sp. | reverse complement strand
CGAAGTTATTGACCAGTAAGCCGTTAATTTCTACAAAGTTCACTTGATTGGGGTTTAATAGTCAGCGTAATACATTAACAAAGGCCAACATGGGCCATTTCACTCACTACGTTTTTTGATAGAAACTCACTTTGTTTCCCTAAACGCTATTACGTCGTTCTGCTAGTTACTGCTTCTGGCATGATGCAACAACTCACAGGCTTAGCTGCTTCGTTTATAGAATTATAAAAATTATCGTCTCTACGCCAACCAGGCCAGCCACTGCATCCAGTTTTCTACCCAGAATAAAAACTTTGTGGCAAACTTGGCTGCTGGCTCCGTCGACGGTTCGAGTGTGAGGCTGTTTTTGTTCAGGTTCGTATCCATGTATATTTTCTGCTTCGGGTCCACAATGGCCCAAACGATGTCCGCATTTTCGGTTAGCGTAAACTGGCGCTGGCGAGCTTTACCGTCCCAGAAAAGCATCTGCTCTTTTCCATTGTCGAAATGAACCCTAACCTCAACTGGCATCTGCCCATCGGCGTTGCGCTGAACTGTAACAGTGGACTGCTGCCGACCGTTTTGCCTATTATTCCTGATTGACTTTACTTGATAATCGATAACCTGATCACCGTATAAGGCCTGCGCGAAAAACCAGTTCATTTCGGGGCCGTACCCGATACCGGGCCAGTTACTACCTAGTCGTTTTGGTACGATCTCATTGACAATGGCAATGAAACTGTCGGCATTGGGATGCTTGAACCGCCACCGGATGAAGTAGGTCTGCATGATTTCGTCCATCACCCGGCGGCCTACCTGCCCTTCCAGCGTTCGGAGCCAGGTTGCCGTTTTGGAGTAGGTCAGTACGCCATACTCCCCTTCGGGTAGTTGCCACGTATTGCCAAACGATGAGCCGATAGCCGCATTGTCCTGATGCACGTATTGATCGCGCGAGCTTTCCAGATCCCCCATTCTGAAGCCCAGCAAGTCAATTTGCGACGACCGGCGGCCATACCACTCGTCCATGATCCGACCTTCATAATATTGATTAAATCCTTCGTCCAGCCAGGCTTCCTCAAACTCATTGCTGGCCAGCAGTTGCATAAAATATTGATGACCAAATTCATGCACGGTCACAAGCTCTGGAAAGCGGGCACCATCGGGTACGAACCAGGCCGTTCCGGCTGTGATGAACGTGGGGTACTCCATACCACCCGAACCGCTGGCGTGCAGGGGCGGGTCCACAACGGTCAGGTTAGGGAAAGGATACGGGCCCAGGTGTTTATCAAAATACGTCAGAGCCGCTTTGGCCGCATCCATGTGCCGATTAGCCTGGCCCAGATGTTCCGGCTGCATCAGCAGTTCAATCCTGACGGCACCACCCGACGGACGTTTCCAAAGCCCATCCACTACCTGAAAATGAGGGGAAGCCGTCCAGGCGAAATCCACTACGTCTTCGGCATGCCAGTGAGTGGTTTTTGTATTCTTAGGACCGGGTTTCTCACCCGTCATCAGGCCCGTTGCTCCAACCCAATACTCCTTTGGCGTCGTGATGTTAACATCATAGACCCCATAGTCGGCGTAGAATTCTGAGTGCGCATGAAACTGATGGCAGTTCCACTGTCCCTGCTTTGCGTAGCGCGTTCCAGCAGGCTCATAGACACCAATTTTCGGAAACCACTGTCCTACCAGGAAGTAGTCGCGGCTGAACCCTGTCCGGGCGAAAATTTTGGGTAGTTTGGCCCGAAACCGGATGTCGAGCACGATGGTTTCGCCCGGCCCAACGGGCTTGCTGAGCGGCACCCGAACGACGGTACGATCATCCCGGTTGTTGCGGTCCGTCGTACGGTCGTCAGGTTGAAAAAACTCATAAGTCAGGGATGATCCACTCTTGACTTTTATGGACTTAATATCGACGGAGCCATACGGATCATCGCCCCCCGAACGGTCAATCTGGTCGCCCCGCAACTGCCCGCCCGATTCGCGCATAAACGTCGATTTATCATTACGGAACGCATTGAGGTACAGGTGAAACTGTAATTCCCGAATTACGTCGGTTGATGCATTACGCCATGTTAGCGTCTCGCGACCCGTTAGTTTTTTGGTGGCCGGGTCGAGCGCTACGTCAATCTGGTAATTGGCCAGACGCGGACTAAGGGGCACCGGAAAAATCGGCTTCTGAGTTTGGGCAAAACTGATTCCTAAAAAACTGATTTGCACAACTGTCAACAGAAGCCGAAGCAAGAGAAGTCGTTGCATAAACAGAAAACTAAAAATGGTCGGAAAGAAAAAGTTGTTAGAACCGGGAAGCGTAAGAACTGATAAGCTTGAGCATTTCCTCGGCGCATTCATGCCCAAAATACGTTGAGCCGATGTCAAATATACGGGATGTTAACCCTTTAGCAACGTATCATTGATTCCTAATAGGCAGCTTCTCCATTTCTGGCAACACCTTTTGTTTTGCACTAAAAAAACCTGCACATTCATGGTTAATTTTCCTCTTTGATTGTATGCCGTATCATTTACTTCCTCTCTTGCTTAGCCTGTTTTTTTCTTTTCCAATGCATGCCCAGCCTTACGACCTTGTAATCAAAAATGGGCGGGTTATTGACGGAACGGGTAACCCCTGGGTATATGCCGACGTGGCTGTTCGGAATGGACGTATCATTCAGATAGGGACCGTAAACTCTGCGGATGCCAAACGAATTATTGATGCTACGGGGCTGGTTGTAGCACCCGGTTTTATTGATGTACACACCCATGTAGAAAGCAGCCTGGAGGCTCAGCCTGGCGCGCCTAATTTTGTTCATGATGGTGTAACAACCATCATTACAGGCAATTGCGGTAGTTCGAGAATCAATCTACGTACCTATTTGGATACCCTTCGAATAAAGGGAGTTTCCGTAAATGTGGGTTCGCTGATCGGCCATAACACCGTCCGGGTGAAAGTCATGAAAATGGTTTTTCGGGAGCCGACGGCCCGCGAGCAGGCAGACATGGAAACGCTGGTGGAGCAGGCTATGAAAGACGGAGCCGTAGGCTTATCAACTGGTCTGATTTACACGCCCGGCACGTATGCCAAAACGACTGAGATTGTCCATCTAGCCAAAGTGGCTTCCCGCTACGGCGGGCTCTATGCCTCGCACATCCGCACGGAGGGGCAGAACGTTAAAACGGCTATCGAAGAAGCCATTCAGATAAGCCGCGAGGCCCGCATTCCGGTCGAAATATCCCACTTTAAAGTAGCTAGCAAACCGCTCTGGGGAAAAAGTCCCGAAACGATTGAGATGGTCGAAGCAGCTCGCCGGGAGGGACTCGACGTAACGGTAGACCAGTATCCCTACACAGCATCCAGCACGACAATATCAAGCCTTCTTCCCTCCTGGGCATTGGCCGATGGAGACTCGGCGGTGCTGGGTCGGTTTCACGATCCAGCCAGCCGGGCCAAAATCCGGGAGGAGATGCTTAAAGGCCTGAAACAAAGTCAACGCAAGAATTTTGACTATGCCGTTGTTGCCAGTTACAGGCCCGACACCACCTTTAATGGTTTGAGCATTAGTGCTATCAACCAGAAACTAGGCCGAAAAAACAATGCGGCTGCCGAAGCCGACCTGGTGATGGACCTGATGGAGCGTGCCAATATGAGAAGTACGCAGATGGTTTACCATATCATGGCTGAAACCGACGTTGAAACCATTTTACGCTACCCCAATACCATGATTGCGTCGGACGCCGGCGTGGCGAAGCTCGGGGTTGGTATGCCGCATCCTAGGGCTTATGGTACCAATGCCCGCGTGCTGAGCCGCTACGTACGCGAGCGCCACATCATTCACCTGGAAGAAGCCATCCGGCGAATGACCTCTCTGCCCGCCCAACGTTTTCGACTGACAGACCGGGGGTTGCTTCGGCCCGGCTATGCCGCCGATATTGTCTTGTTTGATGACAAAACCGTTTCGGACGAGGCCACTTACGACCAACCCCACGCCTATACCAAGGGTATTTCGTGGGTATTGGTCAATGGAACACCCGTTGTTGAAAACAGCAAGCATACGGGACAGCGGCCGGGGCAATTGCTGATGGGACCGGGATACATAAAATGACCCCAAAATATAGGATGAGTGACGTATTGACCCATTTGAATCTATACGTCATTCATCCTTTTAGTGGCTGGCAATGGACGCCGTACTTTGCGGATCTCGGTTCGTTTTTTATTGCATCCGGCTGAATACCGTAATCAGGACCAGCAGCAATCCAATGGGTATAAGCGAAAAATAGAAGGCCGTTTGGCCGCCGTATGCCTGGAATACGTTACCCGTAATGATGGACCCGGTGGTGCCGCCCAGTGCCGAAAAAATCACAATCAGCCCCGCCATGGGGCCATGTTGACGCAGCGGTAGACTGGTGAGGATGGCCGAGTTAATGGCCGGATAAATTGGCGCAATAAACAGCCCGATCATGGGAAAAACGAACGCAGCTAACGGTGCATCGCCCCAGCCTGTTACGGCCCGGCCACCCAACGAATTAGCCAGTGGCAGAGCCAACAGCACCAGGCCGCCCGAAATAACCAGGCAGATCATTAGCAGCCAGTACCAGGTTATACGACGCAGAACTATTCCTGCCAGAAAACGCCCCAGGGCCGTGGAAGCCGCCAGAATGCTGGCCATCTGGATACTGAGCGAGGTAGGCAGGTTTAGAATTTTGCTGTTAAACGTCGGCAACCAGCTCATGATGCCCTG
>JAQBNX010000127.1 GCA_028288385.1 Spirosoma sp. | reverse complement strand
CGATGTACTGACGTTTGATGGCACTGGCGACCAAATTTCCTACCAGCAAAACCTGAGCGTTGAACGTACCGGCCGGAAAGATGGGCTTGATTTCAAGCGAACGTCGAGTGTGTGCTGGGGCCATTTCAAAAAGAATTTCTGCAACGACTTCACCTTTGGGCTCGACTGCGGGGGCGAGCCGGCCCGAACGCTTCCGAGCGCCAGTCCAGCTGGGGCACGCCCGATGCACTCGGGCAATACGCTCACGGTGATCGATACCGATGGCGACGGCAACAAAGACCTCTTGTTTGGGTTTGTTAGCTGCCAGAATCTGGCCCGTATCCGCAGTGCCGGTCCCAATAATAGTACGGCCAGTTTCACGGCGTTTGATAGTCTGTTTCCAGCCCGGAATCCTATTGTGTTTCCCGTGTTTCCGGCTACGTTCTGGGAAGATGTCGATGGCGACGGTAACAAAGACCTGCTGGCCTCGCCCAATGTGAGTTACAACGAAAACCAGGCATTCGATTTTCGGGCGTCGGGCTGGTTCTACAAAAATACTGGTACAAATCAGCAACCTGACTTTCAACTCGTTCAGAAAGACTTTTTGCAGAACGACATGCTGGACCTCGGCGAAAACGCAGCTCCGGCTCTGGCCGACCTGGACGGCGATGGCGACCTGGATATGCTGGTTGGGTATGTCGGGGCTGCTACGGCCAACGGGTACCGGGCCGGGCTATGGCAGTTCGAAAACAAAGGCACTGCCCAGAATCCGGCTTTTGCCCTGGTAACAACCGATTACCTGGGCGTTACGGCCTTGCTGGCCCTGACCAACGTCTTGCCCTCCTTTGTGGATGTAGACGCCAACGGGAGTCTGGACCTGGTGATAACCGGCAATGGTTCCGAGATGCGTGTTCTGCTTAACAAGGCTCCCAAAGGAGCCGCAGTGCAGTATAGTTTGGCTACGGCCATCCGCTGGCCCGCCATTAACCTGATGGGACCCGGCGATCTGCCAACCGTAACCGACGTGGACCATGACGGCAAACCCGACGTTTTGCTTGGCAAGTCCGACGGGACCATCCAGTTCATGCGTAACGCTGGCACGGCGGTAGCGCCTGTCTTTCAATTACAGAACCAGAACTTTGGAGGCTTCACCTATGACCGGCTGGCCGGTGCCCGTTCGCTCGTAATTGCCGACCTGAACGGTGATCAGAAGAATGAGCTAGTTGTGGCGGGCAACGGCGGGCAGGTTCGCGTGTATCGGCTTCCTGACTGGCAAATACCCGAACAACAAAAGCAGGCGCTCACCTTGCTCGACTCACTGCCGGCATTGGGCATACCGGGTAAGGGTCTGGTGGCGGCCATGGGGGACCTGGATGGCGATCAACTACCCGATTTAATGCTGGGGAGCCTGGCCGGTGGATTGCGATACCTGAAAAATACGTCGCAGAAAGTGCTCGTTACGGGGCTCAAACAGGAAGTAACCGGCCCGTGGGCCTTTCCTAACCCAACGGAGCGCTACGTAACGATTCGTGTCCCTTACAACGGCCGCATTGAACTGCTGTCACTATCGGGTCAGGCTCTGTTACCCGTCCAGCCCGTCCAGATGAATACCGAAAAAACCATTGATCTGGGGAGTTTGTCCAGCGGTACGTACCTGTTGAGGCTGTCGGCCGACAACCTGAATGGATCATCATATCCGGAGCAGGTGCAGAAGGTAGTAGTGAAATAGCCTGTTTCCAAACACTTCGTTTGGCTGGGGGTTAGAAGGGGTAATGCAGGAAAGTATGAAAAATTTCTGCGCTGTTTCCCGCATTACCCAGCACTTAACTATAAAATGTCATGGAAAATCTAAATAACTCCGGTCAGCAGCGTGTCGACGAGTACTCGGGCGGGCCACTGGAAGGCATGTCGCCCCAGAACACCAATGAGCCTGAGAACAATGAGGAGTTAGACCCGATCGTTTATACCGGTTTAGGTGTAAACAGTCATCCTGATAGCATGAACCCCGGCGACGATGAAGCGTCTGATACGCTTCTGTACACTGATACAGCTACTGCCCGCCATGCCACCGACGAGGTTTCGAACGACGAAGACCTGGACGATTTGCCGGAAGATTTATTAAATAATGACCTAACGGATGATGAACTGGACCAGGAAATTACGGAACTCGCCGAAGAGGAAGATGCGGGAGACGAGCCGTATTGATTGACTCATGCGTAGACTCAGCGTTATCGGATGGATGAAACCGATAGTCCGGCATGGCGGATAAGGCGACATCCATAAGCAATCAGCCAACGGGTCAGTTCACGGGCAGCCAGGCGGTAAATACGGCTCCCTGACCCGGTCGGCTGCGGGCCGTAAGTACCCCGCCGTGGTTCTGGACTACTTTTTGGGCCAGCGCCAGTCCAATGCCTGTGCCATCATAGTGCCCGCGCCCGTGCAGCCGCTGGAAGATGGTAAAGATCCGGTCCGTATATTTTTCATCAAAGCCGATGCCGTCGTCCTTCACCGACACCGCTACGTACTGGCGACCTGACTCGGCCAGCGTTGGGGGCAGGTCGGTAGTCTCAGCCTCTACCCATGATATCTCAATTTGGGGAACGGCATCGGGCTTGTGAAATTTCAGGGCATTGTTGATAAGGCAGAAAAATAATTGACGTAGTTGAGCCGCATCGCCTAGTACGGTTGGCAGGGCGTCGGCTTTGATAATGGCCTGTTTTTCATCAATCAACGGCCCTAAATCGGTGAGGGACTCGGTCAAGACCTGGTTTAGGAGGACAAGCCCGAATTCGTCTAGCCGGATCGTCAACCGGGAGTAGGCCAGCAAGTCTCTTACCAGCCCCTGCATCCGTTGTGCCGATGCCTGCATTCGACGAACAAAATCAACGACTTCCTTATCGGCACTCTGGCCAAGGTGGTTGGTTAACAGGTCTCCAAACGATTGAATCTTGCGTAGTGGCTCCTGTAAATCGTGCGACGCTACGTAGGTGAATTGCTCTAAATTATGATTCGTTTGCTGCAGTTCCCGGTTGGATCGTTCCAGTTGTTGTTGCGCCCGTTTGAGGTCCGAGATGTCGAGGAACGTAATGAGCAAGCCATCGTTCAGTTTACTGACCGAGATCCTGTACCAGCCCGATAGCCCATCATATTGGTAGTCGAGCTGATAAGTAATGGGCTTACCCGTAGCTACCACTTCAACGTAACGCTCAAAAATAGTTTGTGTGCTGTTGGCATCATCACCGGGAAATAGCAGATGACCGAGGGTTGGGTACGAAGTGAGCAATGTAGGTTGCGCGAGTTGGCCGACCGACATACAGGCTTTCAGTTGGCCCGGCTGGTTAACCAGTGTAAACCGGAAATCACGAATGGAACCGTTTGCCTGTCGGATGGCTTCAACTACCCACACGCCATTCAGCGAGTTACGCACAACATGTTCGAGAAGCGCTGCCTGTTGGCGGTTGGCTGCCAGTAGGGCTTTTGGGTCACTTACTTCCAGGAGCGAAATAATAACTCCTAGCTGTTTCCAGGGCGAAATAGTCAGGTCAAACCAGCCGGTAGACCCCGTACGGGTTAAACACTGAATCTGCTGGCGGTATTCCTGACCAATAAGCATAACCTGAACAGCCTGCTGCCAGATTCCGCCTGTATGCGCGCCTGGAAACGAATGGGTAACCAACTGACCCCGCGTGGTTTGAGCAGGCTGGTCGACAAATTTCTCGTAGTGGCGGTTAAGCAGCCGGTAACGAAAATCAATAATTGTGCCTTGGTCGTCATGTACGGCCTCACACAGAGCAATGGCATTGGCCGCATAGGCGAATGCGGTTTCCAAGAGCGAAAGATCACTCAGAACCTCGGGAGGACCGGCGTTCATAATAGCCAGTGGTGAAGAAAAAGTTACGATGGGTACTAAAAAGCCAACAGTGGATTGAGCTTGCGGATAAAAGTACTGAAAGAACTTATTTTAACCTATAAAACCAAAAATTATTTTGTTTAAATATTATGTTTATTTTAAACAAAACTGACTATATAAGTTTATATATTAAGAAATGCAATAATAATTTATGAATTCTATATTGTTTTATTTATTTAAATAGTAACTTAAGGGTTTGTATTACTGATTTAAGCATACGCCACAAAGCGAAGCGGTATCTATTCACTGACGAGGACTTAACCGGGATGATCAAATCAAACCAAGCTAAAACTGGGGTACTTATCGCTCTATTAAGCGTAGGACTGCTCAACGTTAATTGTCAACAGCAATTACGTCTGACTCCAGCGCCCTTGCCGGTAAATTTCAATCTAGCCGGTCAATACGCACTGATGGCCATCCAAATTGATCCGGCACTTATAGCGGGTAAGGATGTTATTGCCATGTATGCCGATTCATCGGGGCAATCCCCTTGTATAAGTGGTACTACTATTCGATTTAATCCCACCGGCTGGGTTACTTTCACTAAGCCCCTGAGGTGTGAGCAGAACAATGATATTACTAAGATCACAGGCTTGCACAATGGCGATAAATGGTCGATACAGGCTAATACACTCCTGGTTGATACCATGAACCAGACAACTAAATATAATCTTCGGGTTGATGGCGACCAAGTCATTTTAAGCTGGGACATTGATACGGGATATGCCAGTAGTTTAGACGATGATCCCCCCGGCTTTACGTTAACGATGATTCTAAAGAAGTTATAGAGGTTCTTCAGGATTGCTTTCATTTTTGGTTCCCATATACCTGGACAGCCAGGATACCTTAAAACCATTCACCTGGCACGGGTATTTTTGCCGTTTCGTACAGCAACGGCCGACCGTAAATTTTACTGTCCGCGGCTGCGGTCACCTGATCAATTTAGGGAGATGTAGAAGGGATAAACCAGCTTAGCCGTTCAGGGCCCAGTAAGTCATACTTTTTGAACCAATGGAGGTTATCAGTTTTAAGGTCTGGTTAAGTCAAAAACTGGGGTCAGCAAGTAGGTTCACCGGCCATTCTAATTATCCATTTAAATGCATACACAGCTCGCTAGTTTTAAATTTGGAGTTCGACAATTACCTTTCGGACAAACTCTGATTTGCTACTAAGAGAATACTATTTAAGAGAAGTATACCATGAATAAAAATGGCCCGGTAGTCATCATTGAAGATGACGATGACGACCAGTATTTGTTTCAACAAGCCTTTCGTAAGTTGAATTATGTAAATGAAATCATCTTCTTTGGTAATGGTCAGGATGCACTTGATTATTTAGTAACGACCAGTGTATTGCCCTTCCTGATTCTGTCTGATATTAACATGCCCAAACTAGATGGTTTTGCCTTAAGAGAGAAATTGCACACCGATGCGGCCTTACAGATAAAGTGTATTCCTTACCTGTTTTTTTCTACAGCCGTTAGTCAGCAAGCGGTTATAAATGCCTACAGCTTGTCAGTACAAGGTTTTTTTGTTAAACCTCATACGTTGAATGACTTAGAAGATACTATTAAAAGCATTATGGAATACTGGTTAAGGTGTGCTGCCCCAAACAATTTTCATTAGCGACGTCATAACGCTACGTTGCCCGTTTCTATCCTGCCTTTCGGGACCCGATAGCATTCACTGGGCTGGGTGTTGTGGTGGTCGTGCCGTTGCTAATAATAGGCATTATTAGTCGCCATAATGTCCACGCTAGTTAAGTAGAACGTTATGCTGCTAGTATGGATCAGGGTGGTCGGGAACAATTAATAGTATTTTTAGAAGGTGCCGGGTACGAAAATGTACGTAACGTAGACGATATCATCTTTGCTGTTTACGCACTCGGCAATATTGGTATCAGTGTTGGTGCTAGTACGGCATGGCTCCTATACAATGGTCAGTTAGATGCCCGCTTATATGGGAATGACGCTATTATTATCGAAATAATTAAAATCTATATGACCCGGGATGGTCTTATAAGATGATGCTGCCTGTCGCTTATACCACCAAAGAACTAGCCTTATAAGCCCGTTGCACGCTTTAGTATACTATATTGCTTTTACTTACGGAGCCGATTTAGCTTTTCCCAACCCCCTAGTCTGGCATCCTTTCTTTATAGTTAAGTTAACGATTAGCCAACGCGTACATTTCAAGATGAAAACTCAACTTCTCCTCTTAGGAGGATGGTATACTTTGTCTTAAAGGTTCACTAAATGTCTCTTGTCGCGACCGCGTTTGAAACAATTACCGTTTAATAAAACGGCCTAAGTATCATCACATTTTTTGTTGGTATTGGTATATGGCAGTATAAATTAGCTATACCTAACCATATGTGGTTTCATTCTTCCAGAGTGGACTCGGGTTAGCGCTGCCTGCTATTACAGTACGTTGTTTCGACCCAGTTTTTCAAGCGGTCGATTTCGCTAAGCACTGATTAGTTATCTACATTCTTACCCAAAGACGGGTCAGAATTCAATCACTTGTCAGTGTTTGCTGTGCACGTGTGTCTAGTGTAGTTGTTTCTATTCCGCATCTCGTTTTATGAATCCTTATCTACTATTCCGCTCACTGAGCCAGCGAAGTCTTTGTTTGTCTCCTAGAATAGGTCCCATTGGTTTAGCCAGTCGCTGGTGTCTCTTGTGTTTACTCGTAAGCGGACTCAGCACGGTAACCTGGGGTCAGTGTTTCAATACGTCAGCTATACCCGTTGGCATTTATCCGCATTCGGCCGTTGTGGGCGACTTCAACGGCGATGGCCGCGCTGACCTGGCCACGCCAAATGCGGGTTCTAACAATGTCTCGGTGCTGCTGGGTAATGGTAGTGGCGGATTTGGGACCGCTACTAACTTTCCCGTCGGTGATGATCCTGAATCCATAGCGATGGGCGACTTCAACAGCGATGGCCGGACTGACCTGGCGGTGTCAAACGTGCGTTCCAACAATGTCTCAGTGTTGCTGGGTAATGGTAGTGGCGGATTTGGGACCGCTACCAACTTTCCCGTCGGTACTGGCCCTCAATCGGTAGCCGTGGGCGACTTCAACGGCGATGGCCGTACTGACCTAATAGTAGTCATCCTTAATTCTGACTACATTTCGGTGCTGCTGGGTAATGGCAGTGGCGGATTTGGGACTGCTACGAACTTTGCGGTCGGTTATCATCCCTATTCGGTGGCGGTGGGCGACTTCAATGGCGATAGCCGACCTGACCTGGCCGTGGCAAATTCTGGTTCTAATAACGTTTCGGTGCTGCTAGGTAATGGCAGTGGCGGATTGGGGACCGCCACTAACTCTCCCGTTGGTAGCGATCCCACTTCGGTGGCGGTGGGTGACTTCAATGGCGATGGCCGGGCTGATCTGGCGACCGCTAACTTCAATGGTAACAATGTCTCGGTGCTGCTGGGTAATGGTAGTGGCGGATTTGGCGCACCAAGTATCTTTCCCATCAGTAGTTTTTCCTATTCGGTGGCGGTGGGCGACTTCAATGGCGATGGTAAAGCTGACCTGGCTGTCGCCAACACGGGAGCCGGCAACGTCTCGGTGCTGCTGGGTAATGGCAGTGGTGGATTTGGGACCGCTACGAACTTTGCGGTCGGTATAGATCCCTTTCAGGTCGTGG
>JAQBNX010000483.1 GCA_028288385.1 Spirosoma sp. | reverse complement strand
CCCCAATGTAATCCCCATACGATGCTCTGGAAACCACCCAAGCTACATTTTTCCCGAAGTCCTGTCGGCTCTGGTTGATGACGAACTGCAACTCACTCACGTAGCGGGCGGTCTCCGTATTGATGAGGTTATCAGTCTCGCCCTGGTGCCACAACACAGCTCTAACACCCAGCATGTTGGCATAAAACTGAAGGGATAGTTTCAGGTTTATATAGGGTTGGCGACCCGTATACGGCTCGCCATTTAGAACTCCGTAAGCAGTACCACCCTCAGTGGCACTTTCTTTCCAGTTACGGACAGCCGTACCGGGGAAAGCTGCGTTGAAAAACATGATGGGTACGTTCAGCCGTTTAACTAACAAATCGCCCAACTGGCCCCAACTCCAACTGCCGTTGCCACGGGGTCCTACAGTGAAACCTGGAGTATTGTCTAACAGCGTAAAGGTTGGGATTGGTGGATCGTTAGGGTATGCATCGGCCGGATACGAATAGTTCACACAATTAACCCGGTCGTTTCTTGGGTTAGGTGCGTCCTGATGCTGGCCCGACGCGTTCGATTGGCCGGCAATCACAAACACTTCCCCAATGCCTACCCGCTCAACAGCGGCTACTGAGCCCACCTGCTGATCGCCATTCATGCCGCGCACCTCCAGGTTGTACCAGCCGCCCTGTCCCGTCAGGTCACCCGCATACACCCCTCCAGCAGGATTGTCCTGAATGGCGCGCCAGTCAGTAGAGGCCCCCTGCCCATCGCGGGCGATTAAGCGGGCTTCAATGCGGCTCACCGCAGCTGAATAGAAACCAGTGACCCGGATGGTGGCTTGATTACCGGTATTGCGTTGAAGTACGGCCCGGGTGGTGGGGAAGGATATTTGAACCTGAGCCAGGGAAAGAAAAGGGAGCAATTGACAAAATGCTGCAAAAATAAATAGAGACAGATGCTTCATATAGTTGGAAAATGCGGATGGAAAAAAGGCACCAGCCGCTCACATATTGATAAGGGTTTACTGCTAAGCCGATTCATTGGCTATCGACAGGTTCTGCCAGATCATGTCTTTCAGTTCATCCAAACCCTGTTGATTAACGGATGATATAAACACAACAGGTACATTCTTAGGTAATTTCTTTCGTAAACGGTCCAACTCCTCCTGATCAACAAGGTCAATCTTGGAAATTGCCAGCAACCGTGTTTTGTCCATCAACTCGGGGTTGTATTCACGTAATTCGTTCAGTAACGTATTGTATTCCTGCCGAATACCATCTGAATTAGCCGGTATGAGGAAAAGCAATACTGAATTTCGCTCAATGTGTCGCAAAAAACGCAGTCCCAATCCCTTTCCCTGAGAAGCACCCTCAATGATGCCCGGAATGTCGGCCATGACAAACGATTTGTAGTCTCTGTAGGCTACAACGCCTAAATTGGGAACGAGGGTCGTGAAGGCATAGTCAGCAATTTCGGGCCGTGCAGCCGACACAACGGATAGGAGGGTTGATTTTCCTGCATTCGGAAACCCAACCAGCCCAACATCGGCCAGCAGTTTCAGTTCCAGCACAACCCACTCTTCGCGTCCTGGCTCACCTGGCTGTGCATAGTCGGGTGCCTGTTGGGTGGGCGTTTTAAAATGGTCATTACCAAGGCCACCCCGCCCGCCCGGAAATAGGATGACATCCTGACCTGCTTCGGTTATCTCGGCCAGCATCTCGCCTGTGTCGGGGTTGCGGGCAATCGTTCCTAGCGGTACGTCCAGAATAACGTCGTCGCCCTGAGCGCCACTACGTCGGCCGCCTTCACCTGCCACGCCATTTTCAGCTTTTACGTGCTTCCGGTATTTTAGGTGCAGCAGCGTCCATAATTGTGAATTACCACGCAGAATAATGTGCCCCCCCCGGCCCCCATCGCCCCCGTCTGGTCCCCCGGTGGGCGTCTGCTTCTCCCGCCGAAAATGTACTGAGCCAGCACCGCCAGCACCTGATCGGCAATTGATTTTTACGTAATCAATAAAATTGGATGAAGCCATGACTCTTTTTTACTGGGCAGCGTGTCTCTGCTTAATTTTGCAGCTCCACGTATCATTTAGCTCCTACGTTTGCTTTTAGAATCGTACCGCAAATAGCCTCGAAAATAGTTTCAATATCACCAATGCCATCAATAGCTACATACTTTCCCTGTTGGGCGTAGTAGTCAGCAACGGGCTTTGTTTTATCATTGTATTCTGTCACGCGCCGACGGATTAGTACTTCGTTCTGGTCATCCGGCCGACCTGAGGTTTCGCCCCGCTTTAGCAATCGCCGGATTAGTTCTTCATCATCAACCACCAACGCAACCATTGTTGTTATCTGCGTACCGTATCGGGCCAGGAGCTGATCAAGTGCTTGGGCCTGTGGTACGGTTCGTGGAAAACCATCAAAAATAAATCCACCCACATAATTAGTAGCTGAAGCCGGACTGGACTGACTTTCCTGCAGTTTAAAATCGATCATTCCAATTACTACCTCGTCTGGCACTAATAGCCCCTGATCCATCAGTTGCTTAGCCTGCAATCCTAGTTCAGTGCCGGCTGCTATCTGCGATCGTAATAAATCGCCCGTGGAAAGGTGAATTAGATTGTATTGTTGGATCAATTTCTCACTCTGGGTTCCTTTCCCGGCACCGGGTGGGCCAAATAGTACAAGATTAAGCATGGGTCTGCGGTAGGGTAGTGGCGTTCAGTCAAAAAAGCGCGCCCGCAAAGTTACGATACGACCCGAAAAAAAATAGCCCGTTCTTAATCGCGACACGGCTTTTTATCAATACATTAGTTAACAAAAAAGCGCAGACAGCCTTGTCTGCGCTTTTTTGTTAACTAATACTAGTTGTTTACTTACTAGTGGTTTTCTTAGCCGGTGCTTTGGTCGCTGGCCTGGTTGCTGCAGGCTTAGGTGCTGTTGTTTTAACAGGATTCAGCGCTTTCTGTACATCAGCATCATTTGGGTCCAGTTCCAACACCTTATTGAAATACTCTTTGGCCTTTGCGTCATCTTTCTTAGCCAGATTATAAGAAGCTAAGAACTTGTATGACGTAATCAGGTTTTTGCGGTAGTTCTGCTTTTTGGTAGCATCTGGCTCTGCATTTGCCAACTCAATAAACTTCTCGTAGTAAGGAACCGCAGCACCCGTTGAGAGTGATACCGCCGAAGGATAAGCGTAATAAGTTGACTGGCCCCGGTAGTAATAAGCAAGCGGATACGTTTCACCGGCCGTTTTCTCAACCTGCTGCGCCATCTGAGCAAAAGCTGAGTCAGCCCGCAGAAAGTACATTTGTCTTGCCTGACGAATCTGTGCTGTATCCATGGGAGCCATTGTTGAATCACGTCCTACCCGGAAGGCGTATTGGTAGTTGGCCAGCGCGCTATTCAGATAGTCATTGTTTTTTGGCTTCTTGTCGTTTTTAATGGTCTTGGCATAGTAGTCAGCGGCTTTATCGAAACGCTTCATATCGTAATACTTCTGCGCGATTTCACGATAAAGATTTTCCGTTGTGTCCATTGGGGCAGCCTTCTCAAGGTTAACAATGCTCAGCGAATCACCTTCAGGCGTTTTCATTTGACCCAACGCACGTCCCAGATACTTATAATCGTCAGCCATTACTTTCTGGGGCGCCGACGAAATAAACCGATTCAATGACTCGACAGCTTCGTTATTTTTGCCAAGGGCCGTGTATGACCAGCCATACATGCGGTCGATGATCGGGTTATTAACCTTTCCTTTTAGCTGATCCAGGTAAGCAGTAGCTCCCTGATAATCTTCTGCCAGGAATTTATACCGGGCTACGTCAAGTAACTGCTCAGGGTCTGTTGTGCCGCTTTTCTGAACATACAGTTCATAGTTCTGTGCTGCAGACTTATAAGCCCGTGAATTAGCCAGCGCATCTGCATAAGCACGGTACGTAGGAGCAAACTCTGGATCATTCTGAATGGCTAGTTTGAAAAACTCCTGTGCTTTTGTGTAGTTCTTGCCACGCAGATACAAACGACCAATTTTGTAATTAGCTTCTGCCAGGTTTGGGCTCATTGCCAGCGCGTTCTCATACTTGGTAATGGCATTACCTCCATCGTTCTTAAGAAAATAAGCATCGCCCATTGTCATTTCAATGTCAGCCCGCTCGTTTTTCTTGTCCTTCTCATCAGCAATGGTTAGCAAACGCAATGCTTCCGCAGGATCATTCGTCTGCTCCGACAGCGTATACATTTCAGCTGCCCGAATCAAAACATCCTGATTCTTGCTTTTGGTTTGATTAACTGCATTATCGATCAGCGTTTTGGCGGTTGCACGATCCTTATTCATGAGTGCTACGCCTGCCAGGCCAATGTTATTCAATTGATTTTTGGCATCAGCTGCGTTGCCTTTCTCAAAAGCAGCTTTAGCCTTATCGATCTGCCCACTACGGAGGTAATAATAACCCAGGTAAAATTGATTATCGGCTGATGCAGAACTAGAAGCCAGTTTGGTCAGCGTCTGCTCTGCTTTGGAAAACCGCTCAGATTCGATGTCTTTCAGTGCCGTTTGGAGGTCCTGCGCCATGACCGGAGCCGCAAACGATGCTCCTACAAACAGCATGGTGAAGAGCGACTTTTTCAGGTTGTTCATCATGTATTTTAGGTTGGAATTGGGAAAAAGTTAGTTATGTATAATAAACAGTTGACAAAATTAAAAAATTGCGGGTAAACCAAAAAACTTACTTACTTAGTGATATTAACCTCCCTATTATATTGTACGGCAGGCCACAAGCCTAATTTACGAACAATTAGGGATCCGGCATCGCGGGCAATGTAATTTATTAGTCCCCCTCCTAATCCTGGATGGGTTTCACGACTAAGAATGTAAACCGGTCGACGTAACGGATAACGCTGCATTCCTAGGTCTTCCTGAAATGGCTGAAAATAGTCTTTTCGTCCGCTGGGATTCGGTTTATTAGATACACCCATTACGCGCAAATCTTGAGCTAGTTCAATTGACAAAGGTTCATCGCTATCGCTGATCCAGTTAACTCCAATGAATCCCAAAGCAGACGGATTCTTACGGACAAACTCGATCACTTCACGGTTAGACTTTGTAGTGAAAATACGTAAGTTTTTAAGATCGGTTACGTGAAGAGTATCAAGTACGAAATCCAGGTTACTTGAATTATTATTGTCGAAAACTAACGTAATAGGGCTTGACTGACTTCCTTCTCTAAGCTGCGACCACTGTTTTATTCGTCCGCTGAAAATAGCCCGTAGCTGATCCATGGTAATTAAGCTATCGGTGTTCGCCTTGTTAACAATGAGCGCTACGCCGTCGGTCGCTATTTTTTCGGTTGCTCCTCTAATTTTCAATTCATCCAGTTTAAGCTGTTCATTCTTTGTCAGTTTTCGGGTTGTAAATACCAACCGGGCGCTGTCACGCAGCATCATGTTAATAGCTTCCTGTTCTGGTTTAAATACAACCTTAAAGTGGGCATTGGGATAGATGCCTGAGTAAGCAGCGGTTAGCTGAGTGACCAAGGGCAAAAAAGACTCATCGGCGGCAATGGTGATGGTACCTCGCGAAGGATTATCCAACGGCGGCTTACCATTATCGCAACTCACTAACAGGCCTGTTAGTAAGCTTATCGACAGCATCACAGCGCCGAAACTATAGTTAGTCATTCTCCTGAAAACCCTGATAGGCACGATACGCACGAAAACTTCCATAGATGAATAGCAATGTTCCCATCCCGTAGCGAAGCAACCCTGGCTCAGGGAACACACCAAAAGACTGAGAGGAGGCAATCAGTGCGATGCCTCCTCCCAGATAAGCTAGCGAAGCCAGCACTGCAACATACAGCGTTAGTCGCGCTGGTCCTGTATTTTGTCTTCGCATGGGGATTATTCCAGCGTAAAGTTGATCGGGAGGTTATATTTAACCCGTACCGGCCGACCTGACTGTTTACCTGGCCGCCATTTCGGCATACTTTTCACAACGCGCTGTGCTTCTTCGTCGGTGCCAAAGCCTAGACCTTTCAGCACTTGTACGTCCTGAATACTGCCATCTGTATTAACAACAAAACTAATGAACACCTTACCCGCTACGTTTGCCCGTTGAGCTGCTGCTGGGTAACGGAGGTTCTTTTGCAGGTATTGACCTAAAGCGGCCATACCACCCGTAAACTCAGGCTGCTGCTCTACCACAGTAAAGATTTGTTCCTCTTTTGGTGCGGCTTCAACAGCTACCTCTACTTTGGTTGGGGCCGCTGTAGCTTCAGGAGCCGCAATTACCTCTTCGGCATTGGGGTCACCTTCCTGCGTTTTTTCAGCGGCTACGGCTTCCTTCAGTTCTTCCACTGCTGGTGGCGGTGTTTCTTCGGGTACCTCCTCATCCGGCTTTACTTCCGGTGGGAGGAATTTAACCGTGTTCACCTTAGGCACTTCGACAGGTGGTGGCGGTGGTGGTGGCGGTTCGTTTGGGTCAATGGGCGGTGGTGGCAACTTCATCAGGTCTACCTCAACCATTGCCTGTTTTTCGGGCGCCGGGGTCAGGGCTGTTATGATTGTTGGGGCCAGTACGCCAATCGTAAACAGGATGCCACCAATAATGAGGGCACGGGTTACGGTTTTTGGATATTGTTTCCGCAACGAATAGGCACCATACTCCTGATTTCGGTTCGCAAACACGATGTCATCGAGTGTTGCAGTATTGGAGGTTTCTGTCATGGTGTTATACGTCTAATTTAGCTTTGTCCTTGAGAAGTTTTTTCTCATCTGGTGTCATCACATCGACCAGCGCATACCGCTTCGTTTTTGTGATCGCCATTTCATCCAGCACGTCAACCATATTCTTGTAGGTCGACAGTTTTGTTGGTTTGATTACAATCACAAACTTATCCACCCCTACTTTTCGGGTATTTTCCTGAACAGCCTGCCGGAATTCATAGCCGTAGCCAACAGTTTTTAGTTCGGGGTCTTCGTTAGCCGCTTTACCGAATATGTAATGCGCCTTGTTGTCCTTCCCTAAAAAAACTGTCATTACGTTAGAAGCTTTGATGGGCTCCGTTTCTTCCTTTTTTGTTTTGTCAGGCACGTTGAGCGTCATTGACGATGGTTTGCTCAACGTGGTGGCTAGAATGAAA